>JASEHY010000023.1 GCA_030018555.1 Planctomycetota bacterium | reverse complement strand
CCCTTGCCAGAGGCGAAAAGATAGGATGTCTCGGCTTGACCGAATCTTCTGCCGGCTCTGATGCGGCTAATATAAAGACTACAGCAGTGCTGGATGGAAATCACTGGGTAATTAACGGCAGTAAACTTTTCATCACTAACGGTGCCCAGGCTGATATTGCAGTAATTACCGCAATTACTGATAAGTTACAAGGATATAAAGGTATTTCTGCCTTTATCTTAGAGAAAGGCACACCGGGGTTCAAGGTTGGAAAGATAGAAGAGAAATTAGGCATCAAGGCATCATCTACCTCTGAATTGCTCTTTGAGGATTGTCGGATACCGAAAGAGAATCTTCTGGGTCAGGTGGGTCAGGGATTTAAGATTGCCTTGCAGACACTTGATGGTGGGAGGATTGGTATCGCGGCGCAGGCAGTAGGCATTGCCCGTGCCGCTTTAGAGGCGTCAGTGAAATACTCCAAAGAGCGGGTTCAATTTGGACAGCCCATCTCCAATCTTCAGGCGATTCAATGGATGTTAGCCGATATGGCAACGCAAATAGATGCGGGAAGATTACTTACCTTTCGGGCGGCTTATATGAAAGATAATAACGAGAGATTCTCAACGCAGGCAGCAATGGCTAAACTCTTCGCCTCAGAAACCGCTACAGCGGTTACTCATAAGGCAATCCAGATACACGGCGGATACGGTTACACCAGAGATTATCCGGTTGAAAGGTTCTATCGCGATGCCAGAATCACCGAGATTTACGAGGGAACTTCAGAAATACAGAGATTGGTAATCGCCAGTAATCTGCTGAAATAATTATTGGCTATTGGCTAATAGCAAGTAGCGAAAGGAGAAATATATGGGAGTATGTATTTATGTTGACGGGAATTTTTATACGGATAAAGAAAAGGCGACTATCTCTGTATATGACCACGGTTTCCTTTATGGCGACGGCATCTTTGAAGGTATCCGCGCCTATAACGGCAGAATATTCAAACTGAAAGAACATATCAAACGACTTTATCAATCAGCCGTTTCTATATTACTAACAATCCCTCTTGCACCTGCGAAGATAGAAGAGTTAGTGATAGAAACCTGTCGCAGAACAGGGGAGAAGGATATTTATATCAGATTGGTAGTATCGCGTGGGAAAGGTGATTTAGGGCTTGACCCGCGTAAATGTCCCAAACCGACCATTATAATCATAGCAGACAAAATCACTCTTTACCCGCCTGAAAAATATCAGAACGGTGTCAGTGTGATTACTTCATCAATAAGACGCAATAGACCTGATACTCTCACTGCACAGGTAAAATCACTTAACTATCTCAATAACATACTGGCTAAAGTAGAAACTTACAGATATGGTGCTGATGAGGCAATAATGCTTAATGATGAAGGTTATGTTTCAGAAGCCACGGCTGATAATATTTTTATTATAAAGAATTCTAATAAGTTATACACACCACCGGCTTATCTGGGGATATTGGAAGGGATTACTCGTGGTTGCGTGATGGAACTCGCCTCCAAAATGGGCTATACTGTTATTGAGGAACCGTTTACTACACACGATATTTTTACCGCTGAGGAATGTTTCCTGACAGGCACCGGGGCGGAATTGATTCCGGTAATAGAGATTGATGAAAGAATTATTGGCGATGGTAAACCGGGCAAGCATTTCAAGAAACTTTTAGCCGGCTATCAAGAATTGACCCGGAGTGAAGGTGTGCCGATTTGCTGAACTCTTACTTTCTTTTGATGACATATTCCCAGAGTGGTGGAATAATGAGAATGCCTGATAAGAGACCAAGCAATACTAGATTAAATGGTTCTGATAGAATATCAAAGGCACGGTGTATCTCGCCGTAAATTACTATTTGCCCTATATATTCTAATGTAATGGCTCTTAGATAAAAGAACATAACAAGTCCGATAGTTCGTAACAACCTCCATTGTTCGCGGTATTTCAATATCAAGTTCCAATCAAAACACCCATTTGTTTGGGGCAGCGATGCTGGTGAGAGATGTGGTATAAATCGTCTGACAAGTTGGCAGTATTCTATGTATCTTTCTCCAAATTGTGTCTTCAGGAATTTCTCTTCCTTGCGAACCCGACGGGGAATAACAATCAGATAAAACACTGGCAGATAAATTATTGCTATGTGAATATTCTGGGTGATGATACAAAGCCCGACATCTACTAAAAAACTACTCACATAAAAAGGATTACGGACATAGCGATAAGGTCCTGCGGTAATAAGTTTTTCCTGCTTTACGAGATACCCTGCAGAAATAAAATGGATGAGTTGTCCTACGATAACAAAGACACTACCGATAAGTAAAGACATCAGAGTGGGGCTCGCCCAGATGAGAAGAATAATAATAAATAATGCTCGTAATCTGGTGCGGAGTTTTAGCATAGTTACACGCGGTCTTTTGCCCTGAATGTCTTCGGGCTGAATATCCAGAACCTCCTTATGAACCAGAACATCCTGAGATATCTTTTTTCGCCTTCTGTCATCTTATCAGAAAAATAGCGGTTCTTAAATTTCAGGATACTACCCTTATCAATCAATAAAAGATAATCAAACATTTTACTGAAGAATAAAGCGTTCGGACGGGAATACAAGGCATTAGAAAAATCCACCAGATAAGGATGGAAATCTTCGGTTATCAATATGTTTTTTCTCTGTGCCAGGTCAAGATGAACCACAGAACAAGCGTGCACCTCTGAGACAACACTTTCCAATCTTTTGATTATTTCATATGGCACCTCGCCATCCTTAAACTTGTGCAGGAATCTACCTTCAATATATTCTATCAATAAACCGTCAGGAGTTCTGCCAATCAATCTGGGAATTCCTTTTATACCACTCAGTCTTTTTAATATAGACCCCTCATTATTTATAAGAATATCTCCTAAAGACCTTTTTACCCACCAGGGGCGACTGGAATAATCCTTCCAGATAACCTTTTCACCCCGATAGACAATCAGTTTTACAACAGGCGTCAGTAGAGACTTATCCTTAATAACATCAAGAAGTTGGTAATCCATATAAAGTAATGATACTATATCTATAAGATGGGTGCAATAATTATTTTGACAAAGACGATAATATTTGTAAATAATTATTCATTATGATAGGGGTAACTAACCACAAAGACACCAAGACACCAAGTTCCACCTGAGGCGGACATCTTCTTTGAAGAGACCTGCCTCTGGCACGGCTTTGTGCCTTTGTGGTGAGAAAAGGGGTTTTATACGTTCCTAATATTTCAAGAAAAGGAGTGATGAGAAACTATGGGACATGCATATACACCGGGTTTGAGGGTTACCGAGAGAACCCTTATTCGCAAGAAGAGAATTCTGCCAATTCAAGGTAATATCTTGGTCAATCTCGGCGATAAAGTTAATAGTGATACTATCATCGCCAGAACAGAACTGCCCGGAAAGGTTCATACCGTCAATGTCGTTAATCTCCTTTCTATCGCGCCAGAAGATATCAATCACTATATGCTCAAGAAAGTAGGTGATAAGATAGAAAAGAATGAAGCCATTGCAGAAAGTAAGCCGATTATTAAATGGTTTAAGACCGTAATAAAATCGTCTATAAAAGGAAGTGTAGAAAATGTTTCTGAGATTACCGGACAGGTTCTTCTGCGGGAGGAACCGCAACCTTTAGAATTAAAGGCATATATTGATAGCGAGGTAGTTCAGGTTATAGAAAAAGAGGGTGCTATTGTAGAAACATATTGCTCTTTTATCCAGGGCATCTTCGGAATTGGCGGAGAGATTAACGCTATTATTCAAGTCGTAGTAAAAAGCCCTGAGCAGGAATTGACCGTTGATTTGATTCTGCCCGAACATAAAGACAAAATTATTGTAGGCGGCTCGTATGTCTCAAGCATTGCTCTTAAGAAGGCAATTGAATTAGGTGTCAAAGGTATAGTAGTAGGCGGATTTGATGATAAAGACCTGAAATCATTACTGGGTTATGACCTCGGTGTGGCGATTACAGGCACAGAGAAGATAGGACTGACCCTGATTCTTACAGAAGGTTTTGGTAGAATCAATATGGCGCAAAAGACCTTTGAGTTGTTCTGCTCAAAGCAGGGCAAAAAGGCATCTATCAGTGGTGCAACCCAGATTAGAGCCGGTGTAATTAGGCCTGAGATAATTATATCTGACCCGTCGCTGAGGTCACAGAGGGACTCTGGGGCTGAAGAGGGCTGGGAACGGGGCGCACTTAAAGAAGGCGACCAGATTCGTATCATCCGCGAGCCGTATTTCGGCAAACTTGCACGCGTTAAAGCATTGCCTAATGAATTAACCAAAATAGAGACCGAAAGCCCGGTGAGAGTCCTTTCCGCAGAGTTCCCGGATGGCAAAATCGCCATTATACCTCGCGCCAATGTGGAACTGCTGGAAGAATAATTCAGCATAGAGCATTGAGCGTAGAGCGTAGAGCAAATAGCGCCCCGATGAATATCGGGGTGCTCTATGCTGTTTAATCAGTTTATGAGTAAAAACATAGACAATAGAATCATTGAGATATTGGCAAAGCAGTTCATCCTGACCTTTGAGCAGGCGAAAGACCTCTATATTGTTTATCCTCTTACTGGCTCCGACGACGAAGGAGTAAAAGTAGTGGCTGAAATATATGGATTAAGTGAGGTGGTAGTAAAAAAAGTATTTGAATCATTAGACGACCTCTTTTTTAATCCTGAATATAAGGATGATACCTTTCGGACTTCGGATAATTGAGAGTGAATCCTGAACTCTTGCGAAAAGTGGAGCAATGCCCCGAATGCTTTCGGGGTCATTCCTCCCGAAAGCGTTCGGGACGGGAATGACAGAGAGGGCGCTTCGTCCCTATCCCTACGGGATCCTGTAAGGACGAGATCCTGTCCTTACAGGATGGTGTAACCATAAGGGCAAGAGTTCAGTAAATCTGGTTAAATCAATTTATATGGAATTTAAGTTGCCTTTCAAGATAGATAAGATAAAAACAGATACCCTTGCGACTTTCCCGTATAAAGGTGAAAAGCAATTGATTCAATACACGACTAAAGAATTCTCTGCAGTCTGTCCTTTCTCAGGATTGCCAGATATTGCCACAGTTATTATTGAATATATCCCCAATAAACTGTGTCTGGAGTTAAAGAGTCTCAAATATTATTTCGTCTCTTTCCGTAATGTGGGAATCTATCAGGAAGATGCAACCAACCGCATTTTCAAGACTCTCTATCGGCTACTTAAACCAAAGTATCTCTCTGTAAAAACAATCTATAATACTCGTGGAGGAATAGATTCGGTTTGCTGTATAGCAAAACCCTATAATTATTAACTATATTGAAGGTGTTGTCCCGACATTCGTCGGGATAAGAACCTGTAATGTCCCCTAGACATCGGGGGCTAACAGGTTCTAAAAAGGAGTCTGACAAATGAAATACAGATATTCAGTCCTGGCGGGATTAGTGGGATTGGTTTCTCTCTTACTGTTGGGCTGTCAGGGGCTTCAAAGGAGCGAATTAGAAAAACTCGGGATGAAAGACTATGTTCCGCAAGAATATCAAGCCGACTTTGCACAGGCATTAGAACTATCTGGTAAGAATACATCAGAACTTGTTGTGGTGATGAAATCGGTCACGCCCGAGATGCGCAAAGGCACCGCCTTTATTATCTCAACTATGTCCTATCCTGACCTCGTTGCTATAAAATCAGATGTCCTTCTGGAACATATCAGGTATGCCTATCTGATAAAGAGCAAATATCCGTGGATGAACCCCGTTAGAGATAGGTCGTCCCAAAGGGACGACCGTGATTCTGGAATAGATTCCAATCATCCATTAGCAAAAGGACAGGTATCAAACTCTTCTAATGAGAGTAAAAACATCTCTAACGGGGTGAAGGATATGCCTGAGGAGATTTTCTTGCATTATGTTTTACCTTATCGTTGTGCCGAAGAGCCGATAGAGCCGTATCGTAAATATTTTTACGAGCAACTTGACCCGATTGTTTCACAGTTAACCACTATGGCTGATGTTGCCCATCAGGTGAATCTCTGGCTTGGCGCACCCAAGGCAGATGGGAAATCGCGGGTTAGATTTGTCCAGACCGAAGCTCGTGACCAGGGTCCGATTGAAACACTAAAATCAGGTTACGGACGCTGTGAGGAGATGATGATAGTGTATATGGCTGCCGCACGCTCGGTAGGGATTCCCTGTCGTTCTGCATGGACACCTTACTGGGCTATCTGTGATAACAACCACGCCTGGGTAGAGGTTTGGGTTGATGGTTACTGGAAGCCACTTGGTGGTTGCGAGCCGGGCGGAGTGTGGTTTGAGCATCCGGCAAAACGCGCCGCCGCTGTCTATTCCGCTGCCATCGGCAGACCGAAAACCGAACTGGTTCATAAAACAGACGGCAATACTACCATTATCAATTCTACTCCCAATTACTCCAGAATCTGCAATGTCAAGGTCAAGGTTCTCTCACAGGAGGGAAAACCAATGCATAATATGAATGTAGTCTTTAGCGTCTTTAACTGGGGCAGTTTTCGGCCCTTTGCTACCAGAATCACAGATTCTGAAGGTATCGCCCATTTCATAACCGGTATCGGTGAATATTTTCTTTCTACCGGCAAAGACAACCTACGCGCATGGCAGGTCGTTAACACTGAAGCGGATAAAACATTAGAGATTGTTTTGCAACTAACTCAAGACCACGCACCTGATGGATTCCTTTTCCTGCGGTATCCTACTCCGGAACAAGCCAAAATGAGTTTCAGCACACTCCCTCTTGTCCCGATGTGCAAGACCCCCATTACTCCCACTTATCAACCACCACCGGAAATATATATTGCGGATGTGTTCTCGCCGGAACTACATTCTGACATTATTCAGCTCATCAACACCTTCCCGAAATCAGACGCAATATTACAAAAGATAAAGTCAAGTGGTGGTAATTGGCGAGAAATAACCAATGCGATAAAACAAGTTGCACAGGAGCAGAGGCAGGATTTATTTCATCTTATAACGCAACTTATCCATCTGGACACATTAGAAGTTACCACAGGATTCCTTCTGGAGAATGTTGATTATGCAACAATCGCCCGACAGAAGGCAAAATGGCAGGTTCCAGATGATATTTATTATTCTTATATCCTTTCTCCGCTGTTTCGGTATCTGCACCTTTCTGAATGGCGTAAGGAATTATATATCGCCTTTACCTCCCTGCCTGCCGACAGGCAGGTGATGAAAGACAATATTACGGACACAGCACGAGCGGTTAATAATTGGGTAGAGTCAAATATCAAATTACAGCCCGTTATGGGCGGACGATTTTCACATCTGGCAAGTCCGTTGAATACCTATTACAGCAGTCGGGCTACTGCTTATGGTAGTGCGGTATTTACTGCGGGTATCCTGCGAACCCTTGCTATCCCCACACAGGTCAAAAACGATTGGGTAGAGTTCTATAATGGGACTAATTGGTTACCGCTCTATCCGCACGATAGCAAGAATTTTGCTAATATCAAACGAGATGAAAAAACCCAGACTGAATACGGCAAACCGGCTGGGCTGAAACTGAATCTGATTCGTAAAGGGCAGGTGGACACTAACCCATGGGAAAAGATAGCGGTCTGCCGATTTGAGAACGGTTTCTGGGGCTATCTGGAGGACCTCAAACATTATGGCAAATGGCAGGCAATCCCGCCAGGCACTTATCTCGTTACTGCCGGTGTACGTGACTCTAATGGCAATGTGATGGCTTATTGCAAGCAACTGACCTTCAAACCTGAGGAAGGCATTGTAATTGACCTGCCGATGGATATTCCATTATCCATTCTACCTGAAAAAGAACGGCTTGCCCGTTCACTCCAGACACTACCTTCCTTTGAACTTACAGACCTCAACGACAAGGTTTATAACTCAACGGAAATACTCAAAAATAATTCACTGCTTCTGGTCTTCTTCTCGCTGGACAACGAACCCTCGGTGCGGATGTTACCGCTGATTGAACAGGCACAGAAAACCCTGAAGGATAGTGGGGTTGTTATTCTGGCGGTGTATATTGACGCAAGTGGTAAGGACAAATTCTTATCTGATAGCCGACTTAGACATACTGCTTTACCGGTCTTACTTGATTCCAAACAGGAGGTAGTAAAACAATTCATCCCTGATTTTGAGAAGGATAAGAATAAGTGTCTGCCCTCAACCCTTCTTATCAGTAAAGAAGGAAAGATAGTGATGTGGGACGAGGGTTATAATATGGCGATTGGCTCTCTTATAGAATCTGCCTGCGGCTTACTGCTTGGGGGAGAGAAAGCGTCACCCCTGATTCAATCAGAGGCAAAAATCTCTTATCAACCGTTTACTGTAGGCCCTGATTATGCTGGTGAGGGCGACCTCTATCTCAAAGCAGGCAATTATGCTAAGGCGGTGGAATCCTTCCTGAAAGCACTCAAAGACAACCCTGATGATGCCGGTGTCTGGTATAATCTCGCCTGTATCTGTTCTTTAATGGGCAAGGTAGATGAAGGGCTTGAGGCACTCAAAAAAGCCATTCAGTATGGCTGGAAAGAATTTCACTGGATGGACAATGACCCGGACTTACAGAATCTACGCAATGACCCGCGATATAAGGAGATAAGGAAATAATAGATTTCTCTCTTAATGCGAAATAGGGTACAAGAAATATCCCAGCGGGACCAAAAGCAAATAGTGGCTTTGCTTTAGCGGGAGTTCTTCTGGGATACTTTTACATAAAGGAGTTGCAGATTATAAAGAAGATTCTGAAAGTTGTCTTCTTCATCGCGAGTAAGATTACCCTTGGTCTTTTCCTTAAGCATACTCAAGAGGTCAATAAGGTAGTGTGCCTGAATTAAATTAACCTCTTTTTTCTTGGTGAGAGGATTTTCCATCTGTCCGAGGGCAATAAGAGATTGTGCTGAAAGAGATGCAAGATAAGTATTGAAATCAGGCGGTGGTAGTTCCTGGGGTTCTTTCTCCTCTTGTTTGGATAGTTGCTCTTTCTCTTCAATGGCTTGTTGTTTCCACTCTTCATCTACCTTTTTCTCAAACTGGATTTTTTCGTCTGTCATAATATCTCCTGAGAAAACCTCGTAACCACACATTCCCACGCCTCGGCGGGATGTAATTCGTATTATCTTCTTTGTGTCTTGGTGTCTTTGTGGCTAATCTTATACTTTCCTATACCTTGAAAAATGGCGAATTTAACCTCTTTTGATACCAGTCCCGCTAAAGCGGGACGCTTTTATGAAATCCCGAAAAAGTGGATGTGGTTTAACCAGTTTGGATTTAAATTCAGGATGAAATTGGACACCTACAAACCAGGGATGGTCTTTAAGTTCTATGATTTCCACGAGTTCATTAGAAGGACAAATACCGGAGAAATCCCATCCTTTGGCGCTGAATAGTTCTTTGTAGCGGTTATTAAACTCATAGCGATGACGATGGCGTTCATAAACAAGTTTGCTTTTATAAGCGATGAAAGTAAGAGAGTGTTCTTTGAGTTCGCAGGGGTATGCTCCTAATCGCATAGAGCCACCGATAGTTTTTACCTGTTTCTGTTCTGTCATCAGGTCAATCACCGGATTAGAGGTGGTAGGAGCAAATTCACAACTATGGGCATCATTCAGGCAGAGGACATTTCGTGCGAATTCTATGGTGGCGCATTGCATTCCCAGACAGATGCCGAAAAATGGGATTCGTTTCTCACGCGCATATTTAATAGATAGAATCTTACCTTCTACGCCTCGTTCGCCAAAACCACCCGGCACTAAAATTCCGTTCACTCCCTGAAGCATCTTTTCTGCACCATTTCTTTCTATTTCCTCGCTATTCACCCGTTTTATCTCAACCCGAACATTGTTGGCTACGCCGCCATGTGTCAGTGCTTCATAAATGGACTTATAGGAATCCTGCAGTTCCAGATACTTGCCCACTACCGCAATCTTAACAGTTTCATCCGAATGTTTTAATCTATTGAGCATATCTTGCCACTCCGAGAGGTCGCTTTCCGTGCATTTAAGAGATAAATGTTTTATAATACGCTCATCCATCTTCTGGCTGGCAAAGATTACCGGGACTTCATAGATGCTGAAATCTACATCCTTTTCTTCTATGACATTTTCTATTTTTACATTACAGAAGAGAGCCAGTTTTTCCTTTATTTCATTAGAAAGCGGTTTTTCTGTCCTGCAGATAAGGATATCGGGCTGGATGCCGATTTCTCTGAGTTTACCCACGCTTTGCTGGGTCGGCTTGCTTTTCATCTCCTGACTTGCCCTTAAATAAGGGATAAGAGTAAGGTGAATATACAAGACATTATTTCTTCCCTCCTCCAATCCTATCTGTCTGATGGCTTCTAAGAAAGGTAGCGATTCAATATCGCCCACGGTCCCACCCATTTCTGCAATAGATACATCAACCTCTTCTCTTGATGGATTTCGTATTGCTATTTTAATCTCGTTGGTAACATGAGGAATAACCTGAACGGTTTTACCGAGATACTCACCAGCCCGTTCTTTGGCAATGACACTGCTATAAATCTTGCCGGTCGTGTAATTGGATAGACGGGTAATCTTTGCATTGGTGAACCGTTCATAATGGCCAAGGTCTAAGTCTGCCTCTGCGCCGTCCTCGGTTACATAAACCTCTCCGTGCTGGAAAGGATTCATTGTGCCGGCATCCACATTGATATAAGGGTCAAATTTCTGGAGTGATACTTTTAGTCCCCGGCTTTCCAGAAGCAGACCGATAGACGCGGTAGTAAGCCCTTTACCCAGAGAAGAGACTACCCCGCCAGTTACGAATATATACTTCATTTCTGTCCTGTCTTTAAGTTAAGAGCCACGAAAGAGGTTTGTGCGCCTTTTGCTATCTTAACTAATACTACCCCTGCCTTTTCGCGTCTAATAGTCTCTAAAGCATTAATAAAATCCGTTATATCTCTGACAGTTGTTTTATTCAATTCCACAATAATATCATTGCGACTAATAAGAGATACCCGTCCTGTGGATGCTGAAGATGGGCTACCGGGCAACACATTATTGACCAGCACCCCTTCCCTGGATAAAAGATTGCGCTCATAGTAATCAGATTCTGTTATCGCCTGGACAACAACTCCGATATCCTCTGCTCTAACTTCCTTTGGCTCGGGCTTTTTCCCGAACTTAACTTTTCGGAAGCAGTCTTTTTCTTGCTCCCCTGTCCCGAAAGCCTTCGGGAGTCCGCCTCTGGCGGAAAGGGTAGCAGTCTCCCGCCCGTGAGGGCGAGGCTCGCCTTCGGCGGCGCCCGAACGGTCTCTTCTTATCACCTTGAAAGTAATTTCCCTGTCTGGCTCTGGATTGAGATATTTAATAAACTGTGATTCCAATGCCTTGGCTCCTATTTTAGTAAGAGGTTTATTATCAACTTCCGTTATTAAATCTCCTTCTTTAAGTCCGCCCTGTTCCATCGGGCTATTCTTTACCACATAACGCACTAAAATGGCTTTTTTAGGCATTCCTATTAGTTCTGCGTAATCCTCATTAATCGGCGCCCAGCCAAAGCCCAACCAAGGTTTACCTTTTTCCTTCTCTTCTTCTGTTTCAGGGGCGTCTTTTTTCTGGGCGGATTTGGAAAGAAGTTTAGAAACTCCTCTTTGCAGTTCATTAGAAACAATCCATCCTTGAGGTAAGATTCTACCATATTCAGACGAGCCTGGTGATTTAAGTTGGAGTGCTACAATTTTACCGTCAAGAGTCATCATCACTGCGCCGAGATTGGTAGTTATCCCTGAAGACTGAATCTGGTCAAACTCACCCTCATCACTCCAGCCCCTGACAAAACCAACATCAACAAGTAATCTGAAATCGTTGGCTTTACCACCATTAACAACGCCGATAACCATCTGACCGGTTTGAACCGTGTAGGCATCAGCAAAACTTATCGGTGTAATGGGTGTATCCGGCTGGATTCTCACAATGCTCATTTTCAGTCGTTCATCTGATTCTACTAAAATAGCGGGGTACTCTTTTTCATTAAGCCAGACCTGAATCCGCTCTGGGGCGTCGCGTTTAAGAAAAGTGGGCAGAAAAATATCGCCAGATGAGGAAAGAATAACACCGCTCATTGCAGAAACTGTTCTACCGCCTCCGATTTCAGCATAGATCATACTCGGCTCAATATTCTTAATAATAGTGGCTATATTTTCCTGCAAGTGCGAGAATATCTTTTGTATATCAGGTTTCTGTTCTACAGGTTTCGTGGTGCAGTTCCAACCAGAGATGATAAATATGGCGATGAAGATGAAATAGAATATAGTTTTCATAAGTATTTCCAATATAAAATTATACTTCAAGTTACAAGATAATTCAATATAAATTTCTTGTGGTATAGGATAAACACGAATCGCATTCACCCCGTTAGAAATCCTCCGCCAAAGGCGGGGGCGGTCGCCTACGGGCGG
>JASEHY010000239.1 GCA_030018555.1 Planctomycetota bacterium | reverse complement strand
CTCAGCGAACCTGCACAACGGCCAGGGCCGGTCGCCCGTACGGGCGGATCTGCCTTATGACAGACGGCTAAATAATTACAAAAGTTTAATCAGTGAAATCTGTGTCCTTCGTTCCTCTGGATAAATAATCTGTGGTTACGAAGTTTTCTTGCCAGGAGGTAGATATGAATATAATTGTCTGTGTGAAACGGGTTCCGTCAACCGAGACAACTGTCAGGGTTGCTTCTGATGGCAAGTCTCTGGAGCAAAGTGGAGTAGAATATATCCTCAGTCCCTTTGATGAGATTGCGTTAGAAGAGGGTCTGCGCATCAAAGAACGACTTGGCAGTGGAGAGGTTAGTGTAATTAGTGTTGGTCCACCGGAGACGGCTACAACTTTGAGAACCTGCCTTGCAATTGGCGCTGATAAAGCGATTCATATTAAAGATAGTGATGTTTATAAGAGAGACCCATTTTCTATCGCGTCTGCTTTAGCATCGGTTATTAAAACCCTGCCTTATAGTTTGGTTCTCTGCGGTAAGCAGGCAGTTGATGATGATAATGCGCAGGTTCCCGCAATGCTGGCAAGATTACTTAATATACCATATGTTAGTGTCGTTACCAAGGTTGAAATTTCAGGGACAAAAGCGATGGTGAATCGTGAAGTCAGCGGTGGCTATGAGATTCTGGAAGTTGATTTGCCTGCAGTGTTGACCGCACAGAAAGGGCTTAATGAGCCGCGTTATCCTTCACTCAAAGGCATTATGTCCGCCAAGAAGAAACCGCTTGAAGAGAAAACCGTAACCTTTGATGAACTTTCCCTTGAGACAATAAAAATGGAGTATCCGCCATCAAGACAGGCAGGTCGTATCGTTGGTAAGGGTGTTGAGGCAGTTCCAGAACTCGTTAAATTGCTAAAAGAAGAGGCGAAGATTATATAATGCGTTGTGCGTCTTGCGTTGTCCCGACAGAATTCGTCGGGAAGACCCAAGACCCAAGACGCATAATAAGGAGAAATTTATGCAACCAATTTTAGTCTTCATAGAAACATCTGATGGTCAATTGAGAAAAACCTCTCTTGAAGCACTCTCAGAGGCAAAAAGAATTGGCAGAAATATAAATGTAGAAGTGATTGCCTTAATCATAGGAGATAAGATTGCTTCTTTTGCCAATGAATTATCCTCTTACGGAGCAGATAAGGTGCTGGTTGCAGAAGGTGGTGATTTTAAGGACTATAATACTGCCAAATATACCCGAGCATTACTCACTGCGGTGAATAAGACTAATCCAACAGCACTATTTCTCTCCGCTACCCCATCAGGCAAAGACTTATCCGCAAGCATTTCCGCAGAACTAAAATTGTCAGCGCTCCAGGATTGTATTTCCATTTCATACGAGAATGGCGTCTTTACTGTTAGAAGACCTGTTTATGCCGGTAAGGCAATAATTACAGTCAGGGCATTAAAGACACCGGCAATAATTACTCTCAGACCTAAGGTCTTTGCAGTGGGCGTGCCTGAGAACAAAAACGTTTCTGTAGGGAATTTGCAGGTTGCTCTGACTGCGGATGACCAGCGTGTGGGGCTTAAAGAAACAGTGGTAACCGCACAGAAAAAGGTAGAATTAACTGAAGCGGATATAATCGTATCAGGCGGTCGGGGTATGAAGGCAGGAGAGAATTTTAAGGTGATAGAGGAACTGGCGCAGGTGCTTAATGCGGCAGTGGGTGCTTCAAGAGCAGCGGTTGACTCGGGCTGGAGACCTCATACCGACCAGGTAGGGCAGACCGGGAAAACGGTATGTCCGACCCTCTATATTGCCTGTGGCATATCAGGTGCAATTCAACATCTGGCTGGGATGTCGTCCTCAAAATGGATTGTGGCTATAAACAAAGACCCGGAATCGCCCATCTTCAAGGTGGCTAATTATGGCGTGGTCGGAGACCTGTTTGAGGTCGTGCCAGCCCTCTGCCAGGAACTGAAGAAGCCCTGTTAAGAGTCTGTCCGAACCTGCTGTCACGCCAAAGGCGACCTATTAAACGGTCGCCCGTACGGGCGGATCTGCCTCTGGCATGACGTGGGAATGACACAAGGAGTAGTCTGTATCATAATACGTAACTTGTATTCTTAGTGTCTTGCCGCCCTTTGGGACGAGCCTCGCCCTTGTGGGCGGGGTGTCTTTGTGGCTAATATAATTTGAGATTGTTGACAAACCCCTTTTTGTCATTGCGAGAGCCGATTTATCGGCTCGTGGCAATCTGACACGAAGTGTCATTGCGAACGAAGTGAAGCAATCT
>JASEHY010000238.1 GCA_030018555.1 Planctomycetota bacterium | reverse complement strand
GGTTAGAGCCAGTTAGACTCCCGATTTATCGGGATTACTGGCTCTTATCCTGAGTAAAACGAAGGGCTGGAATAGGCGATTTTATTGAAATGGTGTCAATAGAAAGATAGTTTTTTATTCCGCCATGGCGGAATTATAGTTATTGCTTTGTGGTATCGTCGTCGTGTCCCTTCACGGGATTCGGTGCTCCTTATGTCGTAACAACTCCCAGAGTATGATAATACCGGCAACTACGAAGAACAGGATAATAGATGCGTAGAGGTATTCTTTATCAGCCCAATTGACGAGTTTGGTTAGACGACCGATGGCAAGAGACTCACGAGCCATCACGGTATAGCCGAAAGCGGCGCCGAAGGCGACCATCATATAGAATATGCCGACCCGTGCAATACCCTTGATGACACCTTTATGTTCTACCGAGAAGAAGAAATAAATCAGCACGGATAAGACCCCGATAAGAATTATGACGGTGTCCGCGGTCTGAAGTATAGTAATATCTTTTCCCCAGAGCGGTTGGAGTGTTGGAACAATTTGTTTGAATATATTTGCTGATATTGCATTTGGTATAATCATTCCTGAGCTGGCACCGATAATAAAGGCAAAGGAATAGCGTGAGAGCCAGCCAATCTTGGCAGAAAATCTGGTAAGCATAAAGATTCCTAATACCAGCGGAATAATCAACCAGAATGTTTCGTATGATTCTAATGGTTTATCCACTGGCAACGGTTGTCCCAATGTACATCCGATTACCCGCTTTAGCGGTAATACCAAATCTGGCCAGACTACTACATACCATGCGTAGCATAAGCCGTAACCGGCGCTTAATCCCACATAGATATATTCGCCCAATTTAAATAAGGGGTTATCCTTATAAAGGAAACTATACATCATCAAGGTGAACCCTACTGCCAGCCAGACTTCAATGACCTGTAATGTGGAAATAGATTCTATCATATCTTATGTTTTCTGCGAGAGAGGAAATAAGAGATATTTCCTATAATTATTAATATAATAATCAAAGAATGGACTACGGTCTGTGGTTTCATACTTTCCGTAGCGGTTCCCTTCATTTTGATTAATGCCTCGTATTGAGATGCGGCTCCTAATCCGCCCACGAGGCCAATCAGTTGTTTTGATTGCAAGAAAGGATAATAGTCGGTAGCCATAACACCTGTGCAACCGGCTCCTAACGGAATCCTGCCTTGTTCCTTGCCGAAGATTATCCATACATCAACGGCATTCCCGGCTGAGATGCACATTGCATATTTCATATCCTTGAGAGATTTGATGCCTTTTAGTATCGCCAAATCTTTAGTTTTTCTGCCTTTATGGTCTTCAGGATAGGTGAAGTAAAAATCCTGACAGAGATTCAGGATAACAGAACTGACACCCGGTTTATACGGCATAATGGCAAAATCAATTCCATCCTGTTTATTGAGTTCTCTGGATGTTTTTATGAAGATGTCGCTCATAGTGCCGTAAGCAGGTGGTCCCCAGATAGTCATTCCGATAACCCGCAGGTTTTTCCTGAAGCAATGACGTAATACTGCGGTTGCCATCGGTCTTAACTCTTCGTCAGAAGAGGGGTCAAAGTCAAGCGAGAGGATTACGGGCGCACCTTCCGGGAGTGATTCTATATAGTCATAGATATTTTTTACCACCTTTGATGAGGTATCAGGGAGTTTAATCTTTTCCCTGATGATGACCGGTATAATAATTGCTAATGCAACAAGGATAAAGATTATCCATCGCGTTAGAGTAAATTTCATTTCTTTGGTCATATCTTAATCTTTTCCACCCCCCAAATATGCTCGTTCAATTCCAAATATAATCCTTAATGAGAAAGCGATAGAACCCATAGCGATACCGAAAAGAAGCGCCCGCTTTGCCGCAGTAGTCGGGACATTAAAGAGCCAGACCATAATATCAGGAATACCCTGCCAGAGCATCTGGCCTAAGGGCGTCTGACCTAACATAATAATTACAGCGGCAAGTAATAGAAGGGTTGCTTCTATACTTCGTGCCCTAAAAGTCCTGAATGCTGCCGAAGCGATAAAGAACCCGATAATGGAAAACATTGTGGCTGAAAGCGGAGTGATACCGTGCTTAAAAATCCAGTCCAGCGGTCCGCCTTCCGGCCATGGGTCGCACGTCGCCACCTCGTCTGGTCCCGCAGGCGGCACCTCGCCCCAGCCTTCCGGACACGGTGTGAGCACCGGAAGGACGGGCGGAGCGATCTCCGGCTGGCCGGCGTCAAGCCACGGGATCCGCGGCGGCTCG
>JASEHY010000237.1 GCA_030018555.1 Planctomycetota bacterium | reverse complement strand
TCCCGTCCCCCGATGTAACATCGGGGGACGGGACGGAGGATTACACAAATTATGAGAAGATTGTTTTTAATAATATCAGGCATTTTGTTGTCTTCACCCTTGCTTTTTGCCGAGGCGCCTCCTACTGAACTACCAGAGATAAAAATCATCTCGCCTACCCTTTCTATTAGTCCAGCCAGCGAAGGTTCTCCTGTCATAATACAAAGATTTGAGGGGTTTCTTGATTATGTCAAAGACAGAACCCTTATTGAACAGGACGAGCCTTATAATGCTATCCTTCGTTTTATCAGTCGTCTTCAACCGGCTGAGATTTCCAATCGCATAAAAACAGAGATTACTTATAATAACCTGATGGAGTCGCCTCAGGAATATCGGGGCGAAATAGTCCGTTGCAAAGGGGTTTTGTTGTATCTAAATCCTTACAGATTGAGACCTAATACCGCTGGCATTGATATTTATTATGCAGGAATGTTGGGCAATCCTTCCACCAATGAGTTTTTCAGGTTCCATCTTATTGATAAACCGCAGGAACTTCTGAAAAACTCATATGATGACCGTTCCTTGGCAGATGAGGTTGAAGTAGAAGGCGCTTTTCTGAAGATAGCCGCTTATGAAATAGATGCCAGATATAATAGAGAAGGCAAGGATACTCAATATGCACCTTTTATTATCGGCAGAAAGATTACAAAGGTTGTCCATCCGCCCCCCAAAGCTGCGAAGAGGTTTCAGTGGATTATCGGGCTGAGCGTGGCTGTTATTTTAATTGGTCTCTTTTTATATATCTTCATCTCCTCTTATAATGAAAAAAGACAGAGACGGAATTTATTTATCAAGCCGAAAATCCCGCCTAGGCGGGACGAGAAACATTGAACTGAAAAACCCTTACTGGGCTGTTAGACTTCAATCGTTACAGCCCAGTATAGTTGGCAGTATTCCGCTTACTGCCAGTTGGAGCAAAGCGACTTACTGGCAGTTATGGTTGCAGTATAGGTGGCAGGTAATTCGCTGACGCTTCAAACTGCCACCGAAAAGCGGAACTGCCAGACTATAAATGCAACAAGAAATTCAGAAGAAATATCAAAGATTGCGTGATATTATTCAAGAAATGGGCTCAGTGGTCGTAGCATATTCCGGCGGAGTTGATAGCACCTTTCTTGCCTATGTATGCAACGATGTTCTCAAAGAAAAAAGTATTGCGATAACTGCGCTCTCGGAGACTTATCCTGAAAAAGAATATCACTCCGCACTCCTGTATGCCCGTCAATTAGGGTTAAATCACCGTGTTATCAGAACTTCAGAATTATCATCCCGGCAGTTTTCTGCCAATCCTGTAAACCGTTGCTATTATTGCAAACAAGAACTATTCAAGAAATTAAGAGAGATTGCCGATATAGAGAATGTTCCAAGTGTTCTGGATGGAACAACTCTCTCTGACGAGAATGATTATCGTCCTGGCAGAATGGCGGCGTGCGAATTAAATGTGCGTTCGCCTCTTTGTGAAGCAGGGATGAGCAAAAAGGAGGTGAGAGAACTTTCACGATTGTTAGGTGTGCCGACCTGGGACAAACCTGCTTATGCCTGCCTTGCCTCACGATTACCTTACGGCGAGGAAATTACCGTTGATAAACTTAAACGAGTTGAGCAGGCAGAAGAACTCTTGCACACGTTGGGTTTTAGAAACTGCAGGGTTCGTTCTCATAATAATATCGCCAGGATTGAAGTGGACATCCCCCAACTGCACGAGATACTAAAGAACAGAGAGACCATTATTACCAAACTCCAGAACTTAGGGTTTCTTTATATTACCCTTGATTTAGAAGGGTACAGGAGTGGCAGTATGAATAAGAGTATATCCAATCTCTCTGATACGCAAGTGGAAACAGCGGATGTTACACAACCCCGACATTCGTCGGGACTTCACTCGGTTCCGCAGGATTTTACCCAGAATGAAGAGTTTAATGTCGCAGTCGGTCTTTTCTTCTGTCCCAGATGTAACAATGAGAAACTTCACCAGATAATTACCAAAACCAGCCGCTACAGACAATGTGAAAATTGTGGGGGTATTTGGTTTAATATAAACGAATTAGAGAAAGCGGTAGGAGAGAAGATAAGGTTTTCTCTTCCTGCCGGTGTCAGGACTGGCGAAACTCCGAATGCCGAACACCCTTCCGCCATAGGCGGCAGGCGACAACGGTTGAAATGTCCTGCCTGCGTCAGCACCAATATGTCGTTAATTAAAGCCCTTGAGTTACCTGATGTGAATATCTCTGTATGTATGATATGTCAGGG
>JASEHY010000236.1 GCA_030018555.1 Planctomycetota bacterium | reverse complement strand
CTCAGCGAACCTGCACAACGGCCAGGGACGGTCGCCCGTACGGGCGGATCTGCCTCTGGCATGACAGTCGGTTATCCGCATTATGTTATTCAACGAGGTAATAACCTATAAGAATGTTTTATTCGGGCAATCGCATCCCTGACCTGTGCGGCGTATTCAAAGTCAAGTTTCTCCGCCGCTGAATACATCTCTTTTTCCAATTCGTGCATCAACTCCACTTTATCATAGGCATCTATCTTCATTCCCAGAGACCGCGCCGATATCTCCCTGCCAATGTCCTCAAGTTCAATACCCCTGAGGATTTCCTTCTTTATAGTTCTCGGCGTGATATTGTTCTCACGGTTATATTTTAACTGGATATTTCTTCTGCGGTTGGTTTCTTCTATTGCCTTCCTGATAGAATCGGTCATCTGGTCTGCGTATAGCACGACTTCACCGTGGATATTGCGGGCTGTCCGTCCCACTGTCTGAATCAATGAAGTGGCAGAGCGTAAAAACCCTTCTTTATCCGCATCAAGTATGGCAACTAATGAGACCTCAGGTAAATCTAATCCTTCCCTTAAGAGATTGACACCGACAAGAACATCAAACTTGCCTGAGCGAAGTTCGTTAAGTATCTTGACCCGCTCAATAGTGTCTATCTCAGAATGCAGATATTTACTTTTGATACGGTTCTCCTGTCCCTTACGGGATCCCGTATGGGACAGATAGAAACTTAATTCTTCAGCCAACCTTTTAGTAACCGTGGTTATCAGAACCCGTTCTTTATTCTTCACTCGTTCAGAAATCCGTTTGAGCAGGTCGTCAATCTGCCCATTAATGGGCTTGACGGTAATAGGCGGGTCAACAAGCCCTGTTGGTCTGATGACCTGTTCCACTAAATCATCTTTACGTATCAGGGACATTTCATACTCGGCAGGTGTAGCAGAGATAAAGGCAGCCTGCTTTACAGTGGCAGACCATTCAGGGAATTTCATCGGACGGTTATCAAGAGCGGAAGGCAATCTGAAGCCGTATTCTATAAGAGTCTCTTTCCTGCTTCGGTCTCCATTATACATCCCTCTTAATTGCGGCAGGGTTACATGGGATTCATCTACGAAGGTGATAAAATCATCGGGAAAATAATCAATAAGGGTCGTCGGTCGCTGACCGGCTAAGCGACCACTGAAATGACGGGAATAATTCTCTATGCCCTTACAATATCCTATCTCTGCAATCATCTCTAAATCATAATTGGTTCTGGTCTCCAGTCGCTTTGCCTCCAGCATCCTGCTTTCTCTCTCAAGCACCTTGAGATGCTTCACAAGTTCCTGACGAATGGAGTCAATACCACGAGAAAGTTTTCTTTCAGGAATGATAAAATGTTTGGTGGGAAAAAGCGTGTATTTAGTCAGTTCTGATATAGTCTCTCTGGTAAGGGGCTGGATGAGAGTTATTTCCTGGACGCTATTAGGGGGGGGGGTAAAAACGACCCTGATGACGTTATCCTGATATGGTGGGAATATTTCTATCACCTCGCCACCGCGCAGGCGAAAACTACCCGGCTTGAAATCAGTCTCGCTTCTTTTATACTGCATCTCCACGAGTTTCTTGAGAAAATCGCGTCGCAAGAACGATTCACCCTTTTTTATGGTCATAGTCATTTCTGCATAATCCTCTGGCGAGCCGAGGTTGTAGATGCAGGAGACACTTGCTACGATAATCACATCACGACGTGAAAGGAGTGAGCTTGTTGCAGCCAGGCGGAGTCGTTCCAGATTCTCATTGATGGACGCGTCCTTCTCTATATAAATATCTCTCTGCGGGATATACGCCTCGGGCTGATAATAATCATAATAACTCACAAAATAATGCACGGCGTTGTGAGGAAAGAACTCCTTGAACTCTGCATATAATTGTGCGGCAAGTGTCTTATTATGCGAGATTACCAGCACAGGACGATTGACTTTTTCTATCACATTCGCCATCGTGAAGGTCTTGCCTGAGCCCGTAACGCCAAGGAGAACCTGATATTTCTTGCCCGATTGTAAGCCCTCTGTAAGTCTCTTGATAGCAATGGGCTGGTCACCACAGGGCTTGTATTTACTCACCAGTGTAAATTTGTTCATATAATCCGTGCAATCGGGTGGTCATTATACGTTAAAAACTTATTTAGTCAAGGAAAATCACCGCAGAGGCGCAGAGAGCGCGGAGAGCCTGCATCCCGCCCGCTCCGACTCGCCCGCCTCGCCGAGCGCCCGCCTCGCCGCCGCCCCGAAGGGCGAGCCTCGCCAAAGGCGGGAGCGAGAG
>JASEHY010000235.1 GCA_030018555.1 Planctomycetota bacterium | reverse complement strand
CCATCAAATCATAAAAAAAGGGGCTTGTCAAGGAAAAAGTGTCTGTTAATTAAAATTTATTTACCAGGAAGATGGGAGTGCCTGGGGGAAGTAAGAGGGGATCGGGGAATTCTCTAAGGGAGAGGGAACTTCAGAAGGAGAAAAGCAGAAAAACGCCTTCCTTCCCAAACCAAGAAAGCAAGTTTGCTGGGTTGATCGATATAGGGTTCATGGGGTAGATAACTGAATATATTGCACTTTTAATTCTTGAATTAGCTCATTTTGGGAACTTTAATCCAGAATAATCAAGCAGATAGCTTGGCCCGACCCCGGTTTATCAAGAATAAAGATTTGACCCCCAGCGTATCAGCCTGCCGATGCATCCCTATTTCGCCAGGGGAAAGCAGGAGAGAATTGCAGTAATCCTTAAAAGAGATGGTGATGAGAAGATTGGCTAAGGAGTTTGGCCCCATATTTTCCGAAAGGAGGTTTCCTTATGCAAACAGAGATTTTAACGGATGAACAATACAAGGATTTATCTAGAAATCTCATCAAAGCCGTTGAAAGCCGCTGCAGAATACTGCCATTAAATTCCTTGAAAAAATCGAAATATACATTAAACAGGCCGATATACATCACGATTGAAACAGATGAAGATACCATCATTGCCACTCTGGACGACATTGAAGCATTTGCTTATGCCGATAATGAATTTGAGGCTATTAATGGTCTGTGTGATGAAATTGTTGAACTCTACGAAGATCTGAGGGAAAATCAGGGAAACTTGGGAACCTTACCCCAGAAATGGCTGGAATACCTGAACGAGGTAATAACCACCCATGAAGATTATTGATATTGAGAAAATATTCAACAAGTTGTCTCTACAGGTTCGTTCTACCAGCCATAACTATGGCTGGCTGACGGTCAACGGCAAAAAGATTCTCAGAGTTCATTACTCGCATGGAAGAGGCGATCTACCGGATAAGATCATGCATAAAATTCGTGGTCAGTTGAAGCTGTCTGAAAAGGACTTTAAGAACCTGATCACGTGCCCTTTGACTTATGAAGGTTATCTGGAAATTCTGAAGCGCAAAGGATTAATTGATTGAAGGGTTTAGAAAGTTTGATCTTGCCAATTGCCAATTGCCTATAGGCTTTAGTTCTCATGTTTTTCATCAATATACTATCCGAATACTTGATGCTAATCAACCAAATAGACCAGATGGACCAACCAGACCAGACAGACGCAGACGCAATGATCGTGATTAACGCCAGTAACCCACTGACTCAATGACTGCTTTTGCCTATAACTTATGACCTGTTGTTCATATATCGGAATTAACGGAGCTACGTCCCCCAAAACTTGAATTTTGTAATCTGGATTAGGGATGATGGGTGGACGGTCGGTCCGCCATACCGGATAAAAGTAACGATTAGATACAAAATTCGTCGAATCGTTCGACCCAGAGGCTCTCGATGGGGTGAGAGATTCGTCGAAAGCAAAAAGTTCATGAAAGAGCTTGGTGGACTTGTGTTCCCCAAACACGGCTTGCATTATAACTTCTGATTTTTTAAAAACTTAATTTTTTTCTTGACAGGGGGAATATAGGATGTCCCGTATCCAATGAGTGGGTCAATCATTATGAGTGTCAAAGGAAAGACAAGACAGACCAAACAATCCAAAATACTTAATTACTTATGCCTGACCCTATGACCTGATGCTGATATTCTTCTATTCATTCTTCGAGATGACCCTCCAGTGGATGCCATTGAAGAGCCTGGGGGAGTTATTGTGAGTTACGGAGAGGATAAAGAACCCGTTACTGTGGAATTTCTGAATGCCTCTGTACGACAACTAATCCGTTCAGATGAATTAAGTATAACTTTACAGACCAAGAGTGTTGCGGCGATTTAGGTTCCGGTTTGAGGATTGGGAAGTTTGGAAACGCGCGGTGTGCTTGTGTGCTTATTATATAGCATTGCATAAATAAGGCGACATTAGATATTATTGAAAAGGATGCAAGAGACCTTGGACCTGAAATGGAGCTTTCTGGATACTCCGGAAAGTTGAAGTTAAGGATGAATATAGTTCCTCGAGAGTCGCGAAGTAACGATTGTGCGTGGCATCCACCCGCGTATAATGCCAGATTCTTTCTAACGCATTGAGTTCTGGCGAGTAGGTCGGGAGATTGTGAACCTCGATGTTTCTGCGATGTCCAGAAAACCAATCCCAAACCTCCCCGTCCTTGTGATAGGAGGCGTTGTCCTGGATGAGATAGATTTTTCGGGGAAAGTAGCTTCGAACCAGCCTCTCCAGG
>JASEHY010000234.1 GCA_030018555.1 Planctomycetota bacterium | reverse complement strand
GGTCGCCCCGTCCCTCACGGGATCCCGTCAGAGGGATAGGGGCGCCTTCGGCGGAAAGTTTCTTCTGGGTCTGTAAGGCATCATCAACCTGTGCCTTGGTGGCAAGATTCATCTCCTGAACTATCTCGCCGAACATCTTTTTTTGTTGTATCGGACTCATAAATTTACTATATTATTCGGAATTAAAGAAGTCAAGAAAAATAATCCCGCCTCGGCGGGAATTTTTCCTCAATAACAAACCTATGTCTCTTTCAGAATCTATTCCGGGCTATCAGATAATCGGCAAATTGGGTGCCGGCGGTATGGGACTTGTTTTTAAGGCACTGGAAACAAAAACTAACCGCACCGTCGCTATTAAGATGCTCTATCCTAAAACAGTCTCTAACCCTTCATTATTTAACAACTTCCAACGAGAAGCAAAACTTCTTATACACTTTAGTTACCCTCACATAATAAAAGGATATTATGTTACCCCCCCCGAAGGCATTAATGGACTACACTATCTCATAATGGAATATGTTGAAGGCGAATCTGTCCAGAAACTTATTGAACGCACTCAGGCAGACGCCGAAAAAATTGTGGGTCTTAACGAGGAATTATCTTTGCTTATTATTATGCAGACCGCAAGTGCTCTAGATTATTTGCAAGGGCAAAACATTCTCCATCGTGATATCAAACCGGACAATCTACTTCTGGACAAAAAACGAGGGGTGGTCAAACTATGTGACCTTGGTTTTGCCCAGCCCATATTACGGGGTCGAACTGCCCAAGAAATTGGGGGGGGTGGTTCACAAACTACCGCTGGAACCCTCGGTTATATGTCGCCAGAACAGGCACGGGGACAACAGGCAGACATCCGCAGTGATATTTTTTCACTCGGCGCCACCTTATACTATATGATTACCGGCAAAACCCCTTTCGCTGGCTCTGATGATGTGGAGGTTATGGCTAAACAAGTCCTATCAGACATTCAATCTGATGAAATAAAGAACAAGGGACTTTCACCCCTGGTATTATATTTTATAGAAAAAATGGTAGCAAAAGAGAAAGAGATAAGATATCAGATCCCGAAGGAAGTAATAGAAGACATCCAGACCCAAATGGAAGGTTTTAAGTCGCTGGAATACCATCCTGAATAATGTCCGGGAGCGAAATTTTCTTGCCGTATGGGAAAGTATAAAATACACACCCCTAAATCCCCTCTTGAGAGAGGTGTCCCGCCGCCTTTGGCGCCGCCGAAGGCGAGCCTCGCCCCGACAATGGGCGGGAGCCTCGCCCTTGTGGGCGGGAAGGGACGGGGTGTGTTATCCCGCTTTAGCGGGATTACAGGATTTTCTTGATAACCCTGACAAAATTGCCTCCCAAAACCTTTTTGATTTCTCGTTCGCTAAACCCCCTTCTCACCAGTTCAGCAGTAATATTGGGCAGATAAGTAACATCCTCTAAACCATAAGTAATCCCGCCATAACCGTCAAAATCCGAACCAAGTCCAACATAATCAACCCCGAACTTATCTGCAATATATTGAATATGATTGATAACATCTTTAACTTCCGCAGAGTCCTTCTTGCGAGAGAATTTCTTAAGATACTCCGGAAGATAAAAGATACCGATTACTCCTTTCCGTCGGACAATCTCTTTTATCTGTTCGTCATCAAGGTTGCGTGGAATATCCCGCAAAGCCCGTACACCCGTATGTGAGGATATAATCGGTCCTCGGCTTAACCTGATAACATCCTTGAAGCCCGGCTTAGCAAGATGTGCTATATCTATAATCATTCCTAAACGGTTCATTCTTCTTACAACTTCTTTACCGAATGGTGTCAGTCCTTTTGGGTTAGAGACACCGATTCCATCGCCGAGGTCGTTATGCGGATTATGCGTCAGTCCTATTGCCCGCACACCTAAATCATAAAACACATCTAATAACGACAAATTCTTATTAAGCGGATTACCGCCTTCTATTGAGATAACCCAGCACATAACGTTATGTGCTGGGTTCTTGACTGCCAGTAGAATGTCTTTGATTGATTTGACCAGATAGATTTTATTAGTGCGACTTTGACTCCCCAGATGTCCATCGGGGGGGAAATTAGTCGCACTTATCCCGAAGTCCCCCGCTTTAGCGGAAAAGGACGAGGGGCTCTCACTCTGCCTGATAGCATGCAATATTTCAAATAGCATTTTGAGAGTATAGGTAGTTGCAGAGGGGCCGTGATATTTAGGAGGTATATATATTGCCATAAATTGCAGGTTGAGTCCGCCATCTTTCATACGCTCATAATCCATATGAGAAGAAGC
>JASEHY010000233.1 GCA_030018555.1 Planctomycetota bacterium | reverse complement strand
AAATCAGTTTCAGGAATCTCTTCAGAAGATAATAATCCGTTTGGGGGGGGGTGAGAAATTGCCGTGAAAACCGACGAGAAGGTGTTATTCTAATAAAACTGGAATAGACCTCTGGTTTAGGCCAGAAGACATCAGGTGGAACTGCCTTGAGCGTTTTAATCTCTGCTAAATATTGACAGATAATACTAACATAACTGTAGTTGCTATCTCCAGTCCTGGCATTAAGTCGCTGGACAATCTCTCGCTGAAGCATAAGAAGCATCATTTCTATAGGAAGAGTTGATTCCAGAAGCCCGATAATTATCGGGACTGCTGTCTTATAAGGAAGATTAGAGATAACCTTCAAAGCCCCCCCTACTCCCTCCTGCCCGCACTTTTCTGTTATAATATCTATAATCTCAGGATTAATATTCTCCCTGCTTTTATCCAGAATATTATTTCTGATAAAGTGTATATTAGGTATATTCCCATAGACCTGCTGGGATATTTCAGAGAGACGGCGGTCAATCTCCACAGCCCAGACCAATTTGCATTGCTTTGCCAGAAGATGAGTAAGAATACCGGGACCTGAGCCTATTTCCAGCACATTATCCTGTGGGTTAAGATTACCTTCCCTGACGATATAATTAAGGAAATTAGTATCCATCAGAAAATTCTGGCCAAGGGTCTTTGAGGCGGTAATATTGCGCTCCTTGAAGAGTTGTAATAGTTCTGATTTATGCAATTCCATAATCATAGCCACAGATTACACAGATTAATACTAAACACGAATTTCACGAATCAATACGAATTACACGAATAATTCAATGCTTATTAACCGCAGATTAACGCAGATAAACACGGATTACCTTCTTATAATTCCTAATAAAATAATAAAATAAATACTTTAGTGAGGTTGCTCCTCTTATCATTATTGATAAACGCTATAACAGCAAGGACATAATAACAAATTAATAAAAGCCATTGAATGCCTTTAAGGATGGAATCAATGCGATTTTTCATATTTCCCCCGCCTTCTTCATTCGTGTCATTCGCTCTATTCGTGTCTATTCGTGTTTAGTATTTCTTTGTGTCCTTTGTCCCTCTGACGGGATAAATGTCTTTGTGGTGAAGTATTTCTATTACCTTCTGGATATCCTCAGCCAGAGGGGCTTCTAATGTCATCTTTCTTTGAGTTTTAGGATGAAGGAAAGATAGTTTGAAGGCGTGAAGTGCCTGACGCTTTAATATCGCCGTGTTATCCGGCAATCCTGACTCCTGTCCAGTAATATCCGAAAGAAATAGTTCAGAACGAATGCCGTATGTCTTATCGCATACCACCGGATGACCGATAGAAGACAGATGAACTCGGATTTGATGTGTCCGTCCGGTTTTTGGCTGGACTTTAACCAGTGTAAATCCTCCTCCCGATGAGAGGGAAAAGCGTTCCACGACCTCATAAAAAGAAAGGGCTTCTCTGCCTTCACCCTTTTTACGCACTGCCATTTTCTTATAATTATGGATATGACGGCTGAGAGGTTTTTCTATCACACCAGAATCAATCTTAATTACCTTCTCTACCAGCGCCAGATACTCCTTTTCGGTTTTACGTTTCTCAAATTGTTGAGATAGATTAAAGTGCGACTTGACGGTCTTTGCGGCCAGAATAATACCACTGGTATCCTTATCCAATCGGTGGACGATGCCAGGCCTATAGATTGGCGTATCACCGGGCTTTACCTTAATACCTACTGGTATATTCGGTAGAGGCAGAGACCCACAATGATGAAGCAATGCGTTGACAAGGGTATGCTCCCAGTTTCCGCTGGCTGGATGAACCACCATCCCGGGCGGTTTATTTAACGCTATGAATTCTTCATCCTCATAGATGATGTCCAAAGGTATATCTTCTGGCATCATCTGGGGCTGGATTAGCGATGGCAATTGCACCCTGATAATATCGCCCTGATGTAATTGATATGATGGTTTAGAAGTAGCATTATTAACTGTAACTAATTGGGCTTTTATCAATCTCTGAATCAGGGTTCGTGAATAATCCTGAAATCGTTTGCTGAGATAGACATCAAGACGGTAATCTTCAAGAGTAGGTTTTTGGACGATAATTTCCACCGTGGTAAGATTCCGGTAATCTACACGAAGTGGTTTCATTGGGGTGATTGGATTGTGATGCTATTATTCCCATCACCTAATAACTTAAGGTATCGTGCTTTATTATGTTCAAAGACATAGAGTGCGGCCATAACCCAGTTATCTCGCCAGCCGGGGGCGTGAAGTTTGCACCATTCCATCGCGACCTTATCAC
>JASEHY010000232.1 GCA_030018555.1 Planctomycetota bacterium | reverse complement strand
TTGATTTATAGACTTTAGAGATCTATGCATAAATTACTTATGCTGGTTATATCAAAATAGTGAAATAAATTTTGCATAGATAATGCTATCAGCTATTATACAGATATATACACAAAAAAGTGGGTAAAACTGGAGTTAAATGTAATTGGGGTAGGCAGGTGTAATATCACCTGCCACCCGTTGCGACCATAAATTTGAACAACACAAATTTACTTTTAAACCGTACGGATTTCCCGTAGTTAGTTGCCCCGCAAGGTTGCCCTCAATATGAGGGAGACGATACATTATGGTATTTCAGATTTATATTATGAGCCTTAAATACTTCGTAAAGACTCAAAAGTCCCATCTTTACAAATCTTTTGTTCCGCATGCGATAGTTGTTAAGGCGAGAAAGTTTTTTATATTTCATCGCCCTTAATCGCATCCGCATCCAGCAGTCAAGTTTCATCCAGAATAGTGTACTGCACTCGGCTAGCTTGAAGTAATTAGCGAAACCTCTTATCACAGGATTAATCTTATCATTGATTAATTCTGTTAGATTTCGGTTACTGCTGTTATGACATCGGACAGTCAGAGACCGTATATTATCTTTGAATTTAGATAAAGACTTCTCCTTAATTCCGATAGCATTGGCTTTAAATTTATAACCTAAAAATGTAAAACCTTTGCAAAAACTGGTAACCGTAGATTTCTCTTCAGAGATTTCTAATGCTAATTCTTCTTTGAGAAATTTAGGGATTAGTTCCATTAATTTGATAGCCGATTGTCTGTTATTGGAAAAGCAGACAAAGTCGTCAGCATATCTGACGAATTGGACAGCGTTTTGGTCTAACCACCAGTCTAACTTGTTTAAGACAATATTAGCCAAAAGAGGACTGGCAACCGAACCCTGCGGAGTCCCCTTTGTCGGCGTGGTTACACGCCCGCCCTCCGAAATCCCAGCCTTCAGCATACCATAAATAGAATCTAATACCCAGCCGTCACTAACTTCCTGCCGAACCAAGTCCATCATCAGTTTATGGTTTATGTTATCAAAGAATCCTTTGATATCCATATCCACTACTTGATAATAGCCTTTTTCCTTAAACGTCCATAACTTACTAATAGCCATATGGGCTGACCTGTTAGGCCTGTACCCATAACTATTATCATGGAATATTCGTTCAAAGATTGGTCCAAGTATCTGCAGGAACGCTTGTTGGATAACCCTGTCCCTTATACGAGGTATACCTAACGGGCGAAATTTGTTCCCGTCCTTCGGTATATATACCCGACGCACATCTCCAGACTTGTACTTCTTTATTCTTAGCTCTGTCTGGATGGCCAGAAGGTTGGCAGAAAGGTTATTTTCAAACATACTTATCGTAACCTTATCCACCCCACAAGCACCCTTATTCCTTTTAACCTTGTAAAAGGCTTTGTAGAGATTCGATAATGAATATATCTTATCTCTTAAGGAATGATACTTTAGATGACTCATAATCTAATCCTTACTACCTAACCTCATAACTGATACCGTCTGACAGAGTAAAGGATAACCACTTAACGACTGTGATTCTTCCTCAATCATCTGGCTAATAACAACCAAAGTCTTTTGGCCTGCTTCAATTATTACCACATCCAGAAAGCCCTTTTCAGATGCTTGTTTTACCTATTTCGAGGTAAGAGCATATCCAATGACTACCCTTACTCTGTCCTCTATTTGGGTATCTGCCTTCAGTTTGGGTTTTACTCTATAATCAACCCTGCTTGTTGATTACATTTCTGAATCCCAAACCTACTATGAGATTGATGACATCTCTAAATAATATCGCCAGAGGTCGTGGCGGTATTAACCACTACTTCAATACGACCTTTCGGTTCACCCTTATAGTCATATCTTACCTTTATCACAAGGATAGTGTGAGACCCTCCCCAAGTCAGAATAAGCACCATCTTTGATTCGTGACATACTTCCTAACGTTTATAGCAGACGCTTGGTAATACGGATTTTCCAAGTTCTTATTGTGTTTCATCCAATACTGCAGACTGACACGCTATACACCGCCAACTCATATGCCCCAAACCTGACTCTTAAAAGTAACTCCGTAGCATCTGTTCGCACAAATGCCCTATCTTAACCCCGTCTTCCGACAGCGCTCTTTAAGAGCCTTCTCTACAGCATCCGTCTACCGCAGAGGCGGTATTTTCAACTCTTACACAAGTAAATTCAATGAGCAGATAATTTACTTCTTGCTTGACGCTTATTCCTTTTGGGCACGCAATATTCACTGAACCCCGTTGGGGTTCAGTGAATATTTACCTGG
>JASEHY010000231.1 GCA_030018555.1 Planctomycetota bacterium | reverse complement strand
TAACATAGTGTATCTTTCACTCTGTTCCCCTCCCTTGATGGGATGGGTTAGGGGAGGGTGATTCCCAGATGGGATTACCCCTCACCCTACCCTCTCCCACAAGGGGAGAGGGAATTAGTAGCAGACATAAGTCCCACGGGGATTACTTTATCGTTTTGGCATTGTGGGAGAGGATAAAGGTAAGCGGGGGCAAGAAATTCAGCCTATGAATAAGTTGTCCAATTTAGCAAAAAATCTAAGGAAGCAATCAACTAATACAGAACGGTTATTATGGAGTCATTTAAGAGCAAACCAATTAGAGGGTTTTAAGTTCAGACGCCAGCAACCTATTGGAGATTATATCGTAGACTTTATATGTTTTGAGAAGAAAGTAATTATTGAACTGGATGGCGGACAACATGCAGAACCAAAACACAGAGTGGAAGATAGGCAAAGAGGCATCTGTTTTGAAAGACAAGGATATAAAGTTTTGCGTTTCTGGGATAATGAGGTCTGGTCTAATCTTAGAGACGTCATAGAAGTTATCAGAGAGAAGTGTTTGGAACACCCTCCCCTAACCCCTCCCATCAAGGGAGGGGAATAGGTTTTGTCAGAAACTATACCGTGAAAGACACCATTTTTAACCAGCATAATGCTTTTGCACTTCTGAAGAGGATTTCGTTTCCCCGCTTGGGCGGAACCGCAGGTGAAAAGAAAGCCGTCCGTATCTTAAAACAATATCTTGTCTCTATTGGTCTTAAGCCCAAAGAAGAAACCTTCAAGGTTCAGACCTATCAGGATATTTCTGCCTCTCTGGAGGTCTTAACTCCCTATCATAAAAGATACCCTGTAGCAGTTGTCGGCAATAGCGGCTCAACTCCACCGCAAGGACTCAGCGGCGAACTGGTCCATCTGACTACCTTTTCTTCTGATGCTCTCTCTAAGATAAAGAACAAGATAGTTCTTATTTATAATTATATAGACAAGGTTCTTTATCAGAAACTACTTCAGGCAAAGGTCAAGGCATTGATACGAATAAGTGAGCCCACTGATGCCCTGCGTCAGAACAAGCACAACGATTTATTCAGCAAGGCATACGGCAGGATTCTATCTGTAACGATTGGCTATAAAGATGCTCTGGAGATAGTCCATCAAGGTGCCAGAACCGTGCGGGTCTTCTCTAAACAAAAAGAATACCGCGCAACCTCCAGAAATATCATCGCAACCATCCGGGGTTATGAACTACCTGATGAAAAGGTCATTATCTGTGCCCATTATGACGGCGTCAACAAATCCCCCGCGAGCGTTGATAATGGTGGTGGCACTGTAACTGTTGCCGAATTCGCGAGATATTTTGCCTCTAATCCACCAAAGAGAACCATTATCTTGTCTTTCTTTGGAAGCGAGGAATTAGGGCTGAAAGGCAGTATATCTTATGTCCAACGACATAAGAAAGAATTAGCACCCCCCAAACTACCCGTATCTCTTAAAACACCCCGCGTAAGATTAGTTATCAATGTTGATGTAACCGGCACTGTTTTCGGTAATAATAGTGCTGTCATCTGCGGCTCTAAGGCAATATCTAATTTCGTAGAAGGATTTGCGAAAGAAAAAGGGGTGCCAATGGCAGTCTCTCATCGTGCCTATTCAAGCGATAATATCCCTTTTAACGAACGTTTAATCCCTTCCATCTCTCTCAATCGTGCCAGCGGAATCTATGGACATACCTCTCTTGACAACCTGAATCTTGTCAGTGCGGACGGCTTAAAACCGGTCGGTCAATTCGGACTGGAATTGGTTAGCCGAATTGTGAATGCGGTAGAAATACCCTTTGACCTGACCATTCCGGAGGATAACAAGAAGTTCATCTATGATTATATAGAGAAGTTCAATCCGTATTATAGACCCCGTTAGCCCGAATTATTCACGCCCACTGGGAGGGAAAGGAATGGCATTGTATGACCCCTTCGTTAGCGTGAATAATTCGGGTTAAGGAAGCCAGGAATTCAGGATAGAGTGTCCAAAAAGTCTTGACTCTGGAGTAATAACCGGATATAATATCTTCCATAAGGAGGAAGTTAATTATGAAAATATTCAAAGATTACCAGCCTAAACAAATCTTTCTCTTACCACCATCGTTAGATGATTTTGTTCCGGAAGACCACGAGGTGCGAATAATCAGTGAGGTAATAGAGCAGATTGATTTATCAATCATTACCCAGAAGTATCAAGGAGGCGGATGTTCTGCCTATGCCCCTGAAATGATGATGAAGGTGTTGGTCTATGCTTATCCCGAATTATTCACGCGTTAGCGTGAATAATGACCGTTATGCTCGCAGTCCCTTA
>JASEHY010000230.1 GCA_030018555.1 Planctomycetota bacterium | reverse complement strand
CTATATGAAACTCTGTAAATCCATCTGCTCTACCGCGTCCATTACAAACCAAGCCAGATGACTTTCCGGTAACCACTCTTTCAAAGACGGCGGCATCAAATACATTTGGTTCCTATTACACTCAATAAAATTATACATGTTTTTCTCCTATTCTTCTTGACTCAATCATATTTCTTACTATAGGATACATTACTGATTAAGGAATTCAAGAATCTAAGGGTTTGTGCAACAGGCTCTCAAGTAAAAACTTTATCGCAGAGACGCTAAGTCCGCAGAGAATTATTTTTTCGTGTCCTTTGTGCCTTTGTGGTAAATATTTCCTATCCCCTGATACTTCTGGGCAATATCATCTGGTGTTGCGGACAGATGCTCTTGGGATTCTGGTAACACGCATCGGCAAAGGCGGTAAAGTAGTTTCTCAGTTGTGCGAATGAGACAACCTCATCCACATAGCCACGTTGGGCGCAATAAACGGGCCTGGATTGGTCGTAATACTGCTTGGCTAATTTGTTCATCGCATCAATCACCGGCTCTAAGGGTTTGCCGGCGTCTTTTTCCTTGACCAAGCGTCTGGAGAACGACGCCGCTGCCGCGGTCTCGCCGTGCATTACATAGATTTCAGTAGTAGGTGTGCCTAAGGTGAATGCGTTGTTGCTGGTTGCCTGCGGTCCACCCATAATATAGTGCGCCGCGGCTGTGCCTTTGCGTAATATTACCGTTGCCATCGGCAAATCAGATTGCTGAATGGAATATATCAATGCCTGGCCCAAGCCGAGCAGTTCGGCTTTTTCCGCTATGTCGCCGACATCTATGCCTGATGTGTCCTGAAGCCAGACCATCGGGATTCGGTCTCTTCCGCAGGCGGTAACGAGTTCATTCATCTTAATCAGGCCTTCGCGGTAGAGTTTTCCGCCTACACCCGGATAAGGGGCATATTTCGGATAACCCTTGGGCAGGAATCCCTGACGGTTGCCAATCACGCCGACTAAGAAGCCATCTAATTTTGCCAGTCCGCAATAGACCTCAGGACCGTAACCCGGCCGATATTCGGTATGTTCGCTGTTATCAAAGATGCGTGCCATTACCTGTTCAACATCATAGGAACGTTTCTGGTTAAAATGGACAATATAATCAATTTCATTTGGTGGATATAAAGGCGGTTTAGATTCTGATACCCTGAAGAATCCAGGGTTATAGACCGGCATCATCTTCATAGCATCACGGAGAGCATTGATGGCGGTTTCTTCGGTCTCAAATACGCTCTTGAAGAAACCGGTATGGTCAAAGTGGGTCTTGATTCCGCCCGGAGGCGTGCTCTTGAATTTACGGGTTGCCTCAATAATCTGTTCAGCACCTGCAAGGTCAAAGCCGCCCTTGGGACTCATTCCGCTGACGATACCAGCACCGCCTACCGCGATATTGGCATTCTTATGAGCGAATAGCATCGTAGGACTGATGCCGTGATAACCACCACCAGCAGGGTTCGTGCCAAAGATAGCCACGAGAACCGGGATACCTTTTTGCTCTAATTCAGCGTGTCTAAAGAACGGTCTGCCATGTCCTCGCCGACCAGCATAAACTTCCTCCTGCTGGGTGAGTTTAACGCCACTGCAATTCAGGACCCAGACAAGTGGTATATTAAGACGCTCGGCAATATCCTGGGCGCGGAAGATATTTTCTGCCTGACCCGGAATCCAGGCGCCGGCAAGAACCTTGTTATCTGAGGCAATAATTGAGGCGTATTTACCTGCGATTTTACCGATGCCGTTAACCACGCCGGTCGTGCCTTCCTCGTTATTAGCAGGATTATAAAGGGTATTGAGAGGCAGGAAGGTGCCTGGGTCAACTAATAATTCTATTCTCTCGTGGACGGTCTTTTCGCCTCGTTGATGGAGTGTTTCCGTCGACAATCCCGCTTTCCTGACGGTCTCAATTGCCTCGGCTATCTTTTTATCCTCGTCTTTAATCTGCTGAAAGTTTTCCTGCATCCGCTTGATTTCAGTTTCTTCAAGCATTTTGCCGAAAGTGGACGGCATCTTCTCAAAATATTGTTTCATTTCTGATTCTCCTTCAGACCGGATACGCCATATTAAACCACAGATAAACACAGATGGACACAGATGATTTTACAAGGAGACCATGAACTCCTGAAATAATCATCCTGTTTTCATGACTTCCTTAATAAGAAACCCGCGTTTATCCGTGTTCATCTTGGTAGCCACCATCCCGTGAGGAAATGGTTAAATGACGTATCCCGGTTCAGTTGTTTGTAGTGTGGCTGTTAGCATCCGCCCCCCGATGTATATCGGGGTGGGCGGATGCGTT
>JASEHY010000022.1 GCA_030018555.1 Planctomycetota bacterium | reverse complement strand
CCCCCTAAAATCGCCCGAAATGCCCCCCTTCGTTTTGGAGTCCCATTGATATATAAGGGGTTATATCAAGGGGGGGTGGGGTGGGGGTGGGGGGGTATCACCCCGGCTCTTCCCTATACTACCACCAAGAGTGGTGTTTCCTTGACCCAACCCCTACCTCTACTATCCCCAGGACCATCTACTACGAGCCGGAGGAGTGGTGTTTCTTTTACCCAACTCCCACCCCTACTACCCCCAGGAGTGGTGTTTCCTTTACCTTACTGATAGGTCTATTACCCTCTTGACAGGGGTCTATTATAGGGAAGACCTGAGCATACGCCCCTACGAAAAATCGCATAAGAAAAACAACCACGAAGTCACCAAGACACAAAGGACACAAAGAAATACTGATTAACGATGTAGGGATAAGGGTTACGAAGCCAGTATCGTATCTCGTCAGACGTTAAACGATACGGGTCCCACAGGGAGCCAGTGGCTCTCGTTACCGTTTAACGATATCCCTTTCTTTGTGCCTTCGTGGCAAAGCTCATTTTATCTCTTCAGGGCAGACTCGTGCGAGGGAGACGAGTTTGTCGTCTGTAGAGAGTTTTATCAGCCGAACCCCTTGCGTGTTTCTTCCGCTCGTCCTGATGCCCTTGACCGGGATGCGAACAGCCATACCTTTGAGCGACATCATCATCAGTTCGTCGTCGTCCTTGACCTCTTTTAAGGCGATGAGTTTGCCGTTTCGCTGGGAAGTTTTGATATTTCTGATGCCTACTCCACCCCGTCGTTGGAGCCGATATTCTGCGAATTTAGTGCGTTTGCCATAGCCATTCTCGCAGACCGAGAGAAGGGTTGAATCTTTAGCAACTAAAATCATATCATTGACAATATCGCTCTTGCGTAGTTTGATGCCCTTGACTCCATAAGTGGCTCTGCTCATCGGTCTGACATTTTCTTCAGAGAAACGGATAGCCATTCCGTCTTTGGTGCCGAGGATGATATGGTCTTTGCCTGAAGATGTTCTTACTCCGATAAGACGGTCTTTATCTTCTAATTTTAGGGCAATAATACCGCCTTTCATCGGATTGCCGTAGTCCTCAAGGGGTGTCTTTTTAATCAGTCCTGATTCGGTTGCCATAACCAGGAAGCCCGCAGAAAAATCCTTGACAGGAATAGCATCGGTAATCTTTTCGTTCTGGTTGAATCTGATAATGTTGACGATAGAACGACCTCTGGCAGTGCGGGACATTTCCGGGAGGTCATAGACCTTGACCCAGTGGACTTTACCTGAAGTGGTAAAGAACAGGATATAATCGTGAGTAGAGGCGATGAAGATGTGTTCAATAAAATCGCCTTCTTTGGTTTCTGCTGCTATTACTCCCCTTCCGCCCCGTTGCTGTTTGCGGTAACTTGTAAGAGGCACCCGCTTGACATATCCTTCGTGACTGATAACCACCACCACATCCTCCTGGGTAATGAGTTCCTCAAGGATGAATTCCTTAACCTCTCGTTTGAGAATATCGGTCTTGCGTTTATCAGCGTATTTTTCTTTCATCTCGTAGAGGTCTTCTTTGATGATGTCCAGAACGAGTCCACTATCCGCGAGGATGGCTTTATAGTCGGCGACTTTCTCCACATGTTGTTTGATGTCTGCGGCTAATTTTTCCCTTTCTAATCCGGTGAGTTTGCGCAGTTGCATCTGTAAGATAGCATCTGCCTGTATCGTAGAGAGAGAATATTTGCTCATCAGTTTCTCTTTTGCTTCTTCAGGTGTCTTTGACCGTTTGATGAGTTTTATAATTTCGTCAATATTGTCAACCGCGATATAGAGTCCTTCAAGGATATGTAATTCTGCTTCTGCTTTATCCAGAAGGAATTTGGTCCGCCTGCGGATAACTTCTACCCGATGGTCGCGATAAGCGAGCAATAATTGTTTGAGGTCAAATAATTGTGGACGATTATTTATCAGAGCAATCATTATGATGCTGAAGGTATTTTGCAGTGGCGTATTTTCGTAGAGTTGATTGATAGTGATTTGAGGGTCTTCGCCCCGTCGTAATTCAACGACTACACGCATCCCGTCCCGGTCTGACTCGTCGCGGATATCAGCCACGCCCTGAATCCTGTCATCCTTTACTAATTGTGCAATCCGTTCAATAATCTTATTCTTTTCCTGATTGTAGGGGATTTCGGTAACGACGATATTGGTGCGACCGCCTTTGACCTCCTCGGTAGTTATCTTTGCTCTGAGAGTAATTATGCCTTTACCGGTAGTGTATGCCGAATGAATACCTTTCGCTCCGCAGATGGTTCCGCCGGTTGGAAAATCAGGACCTTTGATAATCTCTATAAGTGCTTTTATTTCTATCTCAGGGTCATCAATAACCTTTATTATGCCATCAATAACCTCGCCCAGATTATGAGGGAGGATAGAGGTTGCCATACCGACTGCGATACCCGAAGAGCCGTTGCAGAGGAGCGAGGGGAATAAGCCCGGTAACACGGTTGGCTCTTCGCGGGTTTCGTCATAGTTCGGAACCATATCAACGGTATTCCTATCAAGGTCTTCAAGCATCTGAGAGGCGAATTCGGTGAGCCGTGCTTCGGTGTAGCGCATCGCAGCGGGCGGGTCGCCGTCTATTGAGCCGAAATTACCCTGTCCGTCAATAAGCGGATATCTACAGGAGAAATCCTGAGCCAGACGGACTAAGGTAGGATAGATAACCTGCTCGCCGTGTGGGTGATAATTACCGGAGGTATCGCCGCAAATCTTGGCGCATTTGCGGTATTTAGCACGCGGACCTAAATTGAGGTCGTTCATCGCTATCAGAATCCGTCTCTGCGATGGTTTTAAGCCGTCACGCACATCAGGTAAGGCACGAGAAACAATAACGCTCATCGCATAGGTCAGATACGAATCCTTCATCTCGTTCTCAATGCCGACCTCAATGACTGATGATGGCTTTGCCTGAGGCGATGCCGTATCCTCTGAAGTGTTTTTGTAGGTCATAGTTTTTTGGGGCTGGCGTCCTGCGTCTGGCGTCTAACGTACAACGCATAACACACAACGTTATGCGCTTAATCGCTATCCGTTTTTTCCAGCCAGTAATTAGTCGCTTCTCTGGTAATGATAATATCGTGAGGATGACTTTCCTTAAGAGAAGCGTTAGAGATTTTGATAAATCTGGCTGAACTGCAAAGTTCTTTAATATTCTTCGCTCCGCAATAGCCCATCCCTGCTTTCAACCCACCGACTAATTGATAGACCAAATCACTCAATGGTCCGCGTGCAGGTATCTGTCCTTCAACCCCTTCGGGAACGAGTTTGGTTTTTTCGGTTATACCTTGCTGTCCGTATCTATCTTTAGAGCCCTTGAACATAGCACCTTGGGAGCCCATCCCGCGATATACTTTATAAGTCTTACCTTTATAGAAGAAGACCTCGCCTGGACTTTCATTAACGCCTGCAAATAATCCGCCAATCATAGCCGATGATGCGCCGAGAGCTATCGCTTTGGTAATATCGCCTGAGTGTCTGATACCACCATCAGCAATGATAGGTATCTTATATTTTTCCGCGAGTCTGGCACAATTATGAATAGCCGTGCCTTGTGGGACGCCAATGCCCGCAATAATTCTGGTAGTGCAGATAGAGCCGGCACCAATACCAACCTTGACCCCATCAACCCCTGCCTTAATCAGGTCAAGTGTCCCTTCAGCGGTGGCAACATTACCGGCAACCACATCTATCTTGAATCCTTTCTTGATATCCCTGACCGTGTTAATAACATTGGCTGAGTGTCCGTGTGCGGTATCAACCACAATCACATCTACATTGGCAGAGACAAGTTTCTCAACTCGTTCTAATTCCTGCCCCCCCACCCCCACACCGACTGCGGCGCCAACATAGAACCGTCCATATTTATCACGACAGGCATCAGGATAAAGCAAGGTCTTATTTATATCTTTTATCGTGATAAGCCCTTTGAGGTGATTGTCTTTATCTACCAGTAATAGTTTCTCAATCTTGTTCTTATGCAGGATTTGTTTTGCCTGTTCCAGAGAGGTCTGAGGCGGTGCGGTAATGAGGTTATCTTTAGTCATCACCTCTGATATTTTCTTATCATCAGATTTCTGGAATCGCAGGTCCCGCATAGTAAGGATGCCGACTAATTTCTTATGGGGGGAAGTCTCTACTACAATAGGAATCCCTGAGATATGATAATTTGCCATTATCTTCTTGGCGGTTTTAATGGTCTCATCAGGCGAAAGACACATCGGATCGGTAATAATACCGCTGGCAGAACGTTTGACCTTGACAACCTCACGAACCTGTTCATCTATAGAGAGGTTACGATGAATAATCCCGATACCGCCTTCTTGTGCCAGAGCAATAGCCAGATTCGCTTCGGTAACGGTATCCATCGGAGAAGAAACGATAGGGATATTCAACGAGATATGCCGTGAAAACAGGGTCTTCGTATCAACCTCAGTGGGAACAACCTCAGACCTCTGTGGCACTAAAAGAATATCATCAAAGGTAATCCCCTCGGCAATAAATTTACTACTCATTAAATTAATATATACGAGTTACGCAACTACGAACAAACCGTCCCTTTTTGTCATTGCGAGAGCCGATTTATCGGCTCGTGGCAATCTGACCCCGAAAGCATTCGGGGTCATTGCGAACGAAGTGAAGCAATCTCGTTCGGGTTTGCTTCGCCCGTATGGGCTCGCAACCGCTCCGCTCCTCGCAATGACATTTTAGGCACTTTGTCAACAGTCTCATTATATTATAACAAGATGCGTTTTAGGTCAAGAAATTAAACACCCTTACAGGATCCCGTCAGAGGGATAAGGGTGTGATTCGTGTTTATCTTTATTCTTGCATCTTTGCGGTAAATATTATATATTATATTGTAGTATGAGTAAAGTATCATCACTGAAACTATCTTATCAATTGTTCGGGTATGCCCGTTCTTATTTAGGTTTAATAATTATTACCACTGTGCTGATTTTTCTGTTCACCGCTCTTTCGCAGGGCAGATGGCTTCTTATTAAACCGCTGGTCTCGTCATTCCAGCATATAACCGGCACATATAGTTTAGGTGTTCCCACTTCGGCTTCTGCCCCTGCGGGACAAACCATCCCTGAAGTGGCACCAGGTTATGGCGGTAAGCTTATTGACCGTTTTGAGAAGTTCATTGAGGGTAAGACTGTCAGGCAGACCCTTCTCAATATTGGGTGGTTGGGTTTGATTCTGAGTATCCTTGTGGGGATACTTCATTATATTACGCAATATCTTCAGGGGCTTGTAACATTGAAGATTATCGTGGATATTCGCAATCGGCTCTGCGCCCATCTGCTCACCTTATCCTTACGGTTCTTTAACGAGAAGAAGGCGGGAGATTTGCTGTCACGGCTGACCAATGATGTCTCTATAACCGGGAATGCAATCAATTTCTTATTCGGTGATATTATTCAACAGCCGTTTATGATTCTTATGGCTTTTGTCTATATGTTTATCCTCAACTGGAAGTTGGCGTTAATTGTACTGGTTATGATTCCGTTTCTGACCGTGCCGATGTTGTTTTTCGGCAGACGAATAAGGGCGCTTCGCAGTATGTCGCTGTCTAAATTAGGCGCTGTTACAGAGTCAATGCATCAGATGTTTTCAGGTATTCGTATCGTCAAGTCGTTCCAGATGGAGCCGGCTGAAGCCAATGAACTGGCAAAGGAAAACAGGTCTTTCTTGAGAAAATCTTTAGGGATGGTGCGTGCGATGGCATTGAGTTTGAGTATAATAGAACTTGTCGGAGCGGTAATGGTTTTGTTAATTGCCTTTGGAGCGGTGTATTTGATAAAAATAGGATGGCTGGATATTCCGCTGGCGACGACATTTCTGGTTTATCTTCTGACCTTCTTAAGACCACTGCGGGTTATGGCAAAGAGTTATAATACCCTGCAGGAGTCGTTGGGCGGAGCGGAGCGAATCTTTGAACTGATGGAAGCACAACCTGATATTGTTGATGAGCCGGATTCTATAGAACTGCCGGATTTTAAGAAGGAAATCCGCTTCAGGAATCTTTCTTTTATCTATGAAGAGGGAGAGAGCCCCGTTAGAAGTCACTCGCCCATAGGCGATGGCATGGCGCCAAAGACGCCATTACTTCTAACGGGGCGAGCCCCTGCCTTAAGTAATATAGATTTTGTTGTTAGAGCAGGCGAGACTATCGCGATTGTCGGACCGACCGGAGCAGGTAAATCTACGGTTCTTGATTTGCTCTGTCGTTTTTATGACCCCACAGAAGGTGCTATTGAGATTGATGGTTTTAATCTCAGGAAAGTTAAAAGGACGTCTTTATTGAGACAGATTGCTATTGTTAGCCAGGAACCCTTCCTCTTTAATGATACTATCGGGAATAATATAAGATATGGCAGACCAGCGGCGAGTTTAGAAGAGGTGAAGGAATCAGCACGGATGGCATATATTTCTGACTTTATTGATGGACTTCCCCTGAACTATGAAACTATTATTGGAGAACGAGGCGTTAAATTATCAGGCGGTGAAAGACAGCGTCTGGCAATAGCCCGTGCGATGATGAAGAACCCCAGAATACTTCTGCTTGACGAGGCTACTTCAGCCCTTGACTCTGAAAGCGAGAAAATAGTCCAGTCGGCAATCAATAATCTGATGAAGGGTGGAATCACAACCTTTGTTATTGCTCACAGGATTTCCACTGTTCAGAATGCGGACAGGATTATTGTTTTAGATAAGGGGCGAATCGTTGAACAGGGCGGGCATACAGAACTTCTGAATAGAGCCGGGTTATACAGTAAACTTTCCTGAAGTTACAGGTTATCCCGCTTTTAGCGGGAAAACCTGTAACTTTTAACTTGTAACATGCTGTCCAAAAAGTCCTATTCTTGTCACCCTGAACCATGCCCTGAAACAAGTTCAGCATGACACCCGGGACACTGTTGAATAGACAAACGCCTGACTTTTTGGACAGCCTTGTAACTTTTAATATGAATAACGAAGGTAAGGTATTTGTTGCGACCGTTCTTGTTATCTCTACTATTATTTTACTGCTTGGTATAACCATGGACACCTATAAACGAATAAAAGTGGAATTGATGCACTGCCATTTAGATAATATTCGCGCTAAAATGCTTGCACAACAGGGGATGGAAACCGCTATCAATAAATTAAGAGACCTTGATTTCACCGCTCTCGTAGATTTGAAAGCAGAGAAGGAGGGAGGCAGTTGGTATTATTATGGAGAGGATCTGGATAAAAACAATCTCCTGAATAAAGGTGAGGATATAAATAATAATAAGGTTCTTGATATTGAGACCTGCCTCTTGAACAGTGCCTTGAGACCGTCATTTGCCCTTACTGATACAGGAGATAATCCATTATCTATTTATCTACAGGACGGCAGAAAGATGGGTTATTCAGGCGAGTTGAGCCAGACATATGAAGGGGGTAAGGATATTTATATTCTAAAGGTTATAGACTCTAACAGTCAAATTAATATTAATTCAGATGATAAGGGAAGTCAGCAATTATTAAATAACCTTGGTTATATTCTGGGGATTTCAGCGGAAATTCCGGGCGGGCAGTTGGGCAATTATCTATTTGAGAAACGTTCCATCCTGCCTGTGTCCCGCCTGGCGGGACAGGCAGGTCAACCACCCTGTCCGCCAGAGGCGGACTCCCGTCCCGAAGGCCTTCGGGATTCGGGACAGGGTAGCAGGAAGAAGACTGCTTCCGACAGGTTTAAGGTCAAGGAAGAATTATTAAATTTCCTCCCGCAGAATGTTTATAATAAATTAAAACACTATGTAACCCTTTATGGTCAGCCGGATGGCTCGGTTATTAAGCCATCACCACGAAGAGTGCCGGAAAGAACAAGTTCGCTACCCTCACTACAAAAAGGTATTGATATCTTCAGTTGGAAGGAAATGACTCCGGTTACTCTGACCCTTGAAACGAGATACCCTATTAATATTAATACCGCAAGCAAACCTGTGCTGATGGCTGTTCTGGCAAATTTAGAAGGTGTTTATCTTCACCAGAGCGGTAACACTGTGAATATCAGGATGGGAAACGAGATAAACAACCCTTTACCGAAGATAAGTAAGGAGCATCTGAGTATTGGCAAGTTGAAAACAATAGACTTGAAGATACCTGAGAATAAGAATTTAATAGAAACCATAACGGAGAGGATTATAGAAGAAAGAAATCGCTCCCCCTTTCTGGATTGGCAGAGATTTCATAATTTTTGTGATGCCTTAGTGGAGGAGGGTGTCTTTGGCGATATTTCCACCGCTGAAGGATACGAGACCTCTCAGGCACGAGCAGACCTCATAAAAGCAAACGCCAATCCTAATACTTTACTGAATAAGTTTAATCCGGACAGAATTGTTTATCGCTCTCTGGATAAATCAGACCTTATTACCTATACCACAGAATTTTGCTTTACGTCAAGAGGATATTTTGAAATAGAGTCTTTAGGGGTGGTATTAAAATCCTTAGCGGGACAGTCAGGCCAATTATTTTCTGCCAATACATTAAGTATAGAAGCATCTTATTTAACCAGAGGTGTAGTTCAGGTATATGCAATCTATACAGAAACCTCGCAGGAAGATTTTAGCAGAGGCAACATCACTCCGGCTGGTGCAGGGATGTCTTATCCCGAATCTGACATCAATCCCGAAAGCCGTCGGGATTATGTAGATGGTCTGATAGGGCTCGCCACTGTCCAGAATAATCGTTCCGGTAACAATGTAACCTTTAAGTGCCATTTTAATCTCAATGAAAAACACAGTGGTTATGTACGTGGCTCTGTGTTTGACGGCGGTATGCTATATCCTGACGGTGTTTATTCAGACGCAACAGGTTGTCCGAGTTATCCGACAGAAGGTAATTTTGAGACAGGATATTTTGAGAAATCAAGGGGAAAGAAACTCTTTGCAGGCGCTCTTTCGTTCTGGCTTAAACCAAATTACTATCAGACCTCTACTAAACCACGAACCATCTTCAGTATTAATAAAAAAACAGATAACCCCCAACATCCAAAGTATGGTTTTATACCATTACAAAATATCTTTTCAATAATAGATTTTCCTCTTGCCTATTCATATAATCAGAAGGGGGGGGGGGATGATGACCTGTCTTCTTCTATCAGTGTTTCACCTGGCGGAAAATATATCTGGTTCTGGGAAATAGACCAGTCTCTCGGTAATCAACCTCAACAATATGTTTTTGCCCATCCCTCTGGTATGTCCGATGAACATAAGGTGCGAAAGCAAGGAAAACACCATCAGTGGGTTCATATCGGAATTGCATGGAATACTCATCCTAAACTTCCTAAAGAAGCCACCCCGTGTCCTGCTTGTGAGAAAGGAGGAGATAGGAAAGTATCGGTGCCAGAGGCATCCCGACCCCGCCCCGATTTTATCGGGGTCGGGACGGGAAGACCCGCCTTGGTAGCCACCATCCCGCGAGGGACAGGCGGGGAAGATGAACCAATCAAAAGTATTTGTAGATATTGTCTGGGAACAGGCGAGAAATACCAGATAAAACTTAATCCATCTGATGTATATGCATTTTGTGTCAATGGCGATGACTCTATGAGTAAATATGTAGGCAGACAGCCAGCAGTATTTCCGCCGGAAATTATTCAACATATTGATTTCTCCTCCGGTAATTTCATGCGCTGGGGCGAAAATTCGGATGCCCCCTTCTGGAATCTGCCGGGTGATTTTACCATAGATGAAATACTAATCCGTCTGATAGATGACATTAAAATTGCCAGGGCGGATTTTAAGGAGGAATTCGCTCAGGGTAGATATTATAAACAAGGAATGTCTTTTACTTCCGGCTCTATAACAATTAGACCGGACTCCAGCCCGGGCAGAACAAGAACAATTCCCATCTGGACAGTTTATTACCCCGATGAATGGGATAATAGACGCAATACTATAGCCCTACAACTGCTTAATAACGAAGAGGTAGCAATTTCGCCATTATATGAAACGCAAGGAAACACTATAGAAATTAGCCCAAGCATCTTTCGTTACCGTATTTTCATTCCGTCATCATCAGGGGATGACTTCAATAAACCTCTTTTAGAATCACCTTTTATAGACGACATCAGTTTTATTATCTTTAAGGATATGCCTGAAATAATAGAACAATTTATGGTGGAGGAATAGTAATTGTTTAGCGGAGTGAAGTCCGCCAGAGGCGTCGCCCGAAGGCGAACCTCGCCCTAATGGCGGGGATCTGCCTTTGGCATGACAGACGGCTAAATAATTACGAGGAATAAAGTTATGATACAGACAGATAGTATAAGCCACAGATTATTTACCCGTTCCGCCCATACAGCTTGCCCGTATGGGGGCGTCAGGGTTCGTGGAGTCCAGAGGAACGAAGGACACAGATAATTTTGTATTCTTCGCGACCTTCCCAGCCTCGCTCTCTCGCCTCGCTTCCGCTTCGGCGGAGCGGGCGCTCCCGCCTTTGGCGTCGCCTGTGGCGCCGCCTTAGGCGAGCCTCGCCCTGCGGGGCGGGAACCTCGCCCTGGTGGGCGGGAGGCTCGCCCAACGAAGTTGGGCGGCACCCCGCACCCATCCGAAGGATAGGTGCGGGGCTGGGTTTATATCGGGGCGACCACACTCTACGAACCCTGACCTGTCTGCCCGTATCTGTCTGCCGTCCCGATGTCCATCGGGACAGGCAGGCGGGCACAGGCAGGCAGATTTCACAGATTACACCGATGACCCCGAATGCTTTCGGGATTAAAACCATTAAAATCTGTGTTATCTATGTAATCTGTGGTTGCTTTTATTTTAGTGTCTTGGTGTCTTTGTGGCTAAAGTATATGCGATACGAAGGAATGATAATTCGCCCGCCCAGTGAGGCAGATAGTTATCTCTTGCAGATAACTTACGGTTGCTCACACAATAAATGCACTTTTTGTGGAACATATTTAGGCACGAAATTCCGTGTGCGTAAACTGGATGAGGTTTTGGAAGATATATCTATGGCTCAACGGTTTATCCCACATACCCGCCGGGTATTTTTGTGTGATGGAGACGCAATGCTGTTGCCCACTGATTACCTCCTGAAAATCCTCAAAGCCCTCACGATGATTTTCCCTGACTTACAACGAGTCGGAATCTATGCCAATGCTTCTGATATTCTCAAAAAAAGCGATTCAGAACTATCTGAATTAAGCAGACACAAACTTACTATTGCCTATTTAGGATTAGAAAGTGGCAATGACGAGATATTAAAGAAGGTAAAAAAGGGGGCCACTGCTAAAGATATGATAGACGCAGTACGCAAGGCGCAAGACGTCGGCATTAAAATGTCAGTTATCGGGTTAATCGGACTGGGAGGCAGAGAGTTATCAACACAGCACGCCATAGATACCGCTAAAGTAGTCAATAAGATGACCCCCAGATATTTCAGTCTTCTCACCCTGATGATTGTTCCCGGCACACCTTTAGCGGACGATTATAAGAAGGGGCGTCTTGAATTACCAGACCCTGAAGAGATGGTCAAAGAGGTCAGGATGGTAGTTGAAAATATGGACAGTCCCGGCACCATATTCCGAGCGAACCACGCCTCTAATTATGCCCCTCTGGCTGGAACATTTAATAAAGACAAAGAGCGGTTACTGCAAGAGATAGATAGATACCTCAATGGTAAAAACGAATTCCGTCCTGAGTTCTTAAGAGGGTTATAACCGCCGAATATATTACGAAATTCGCCATCCGCAATTCCACTGTGTCTCTATGGCTTTCTAAGGTTACCACCCCAAATCGTCTTCTTCGCCCAATAGTTCTTTTTGTCTACGTTCAATAATCTTATCGCGGTTTGCCTTGCGGACCTTCATCTTCTCTTTCAGTTTGGCTAATTCATCTTCCAACCTTTTAATCTCGGTTTCTCTCTGGGCTTCACGCTTATCAAAGAGTCCCTCTAATTGTTTTCTTATTTCTTTCTTAACCTTTTCCCTTTCTTCTTTGTCCCCTGACTCACGATATCTTATGGCTAATTCCTTTGCTTCCTTTTCCATTGTTCTTTCCTTAAGGACTTGTTCATAACGTTCAGGGTCCCGTTTTCTGAGTTCAAGTAGATGCATCAACTCCTCTTTGGTACGTTTAAACAGGTCTATGTATGCCTCAGGTTCTACTTTCATAAGGTGAAAAAGGTGCTCAAGTCGTTCAGGGTCAAACTGCTTAAGTAAATCAATCATTTTCCCATCAAGTTTAGGCAATTTTCCAAGCCATTCAGCAAGGGGTGGCTGGGGAGGAAATTCCTCTGTCTTCCGTTTCTTCTTGAGCGTTTCTGACTCTTCAGAATGTTTCTCACATTTCGGACACAGATGAGACTCTTCTTTCGCTGTCTTCAGTTTCATCTTACTTGTTTCTGTATCCTTAGACGGCTCACTACAAAATAACAGGATACTTGTTATCCCCATTAGGACAACAGCACCTATTATCCTTGTCCACTTATTTCTTCCCATCATATTCTCCTCCTTCTTTAGAACCAGTTAGGGTGGCGCCAAAGGCGCCAACCATTACTGGTTCTTATCCCGACGAATGTCGGGGTCAGAACCTCTTAATTCTCGCACATAAGTTAGTGTGCGATGATATTAGAGGTTCTTTTCTTATTTTGAGACCGTTGAATCCCGATAGCCATCGGGACAACGGTGTCATTCTGAGCGAAGCGAAGAATCTCTCTAAGCACGATTATGAGACCTTTCACTACGTTCAGGGTGAGTCTGTTGAC
>JASEHY010000229.1 GCA_030018555.1 Planctomycetota bacterium | reverse complement strand
CCGCCCAACTTCGTTGGGCGAGCCTCCCGCCCTTCGGGGCGAGGTTCGCCCGGCGGGGCGACGCCCCAAAGGGGCGGGAGGATAAGGCATAATGTTATCCACAGATGAACACAGATAATCTGCCCCGATGTTCATCGGGGTCGTTGGATTAATACCGATATTAAATTAAATACGTGTTTTCTAATGTTTGCAATTAGTGCATTTATACTTATCATAGGTGCAGAGGACTCCCCTCACCCCCCTAACTTTGGGTATCAAAATTCCAGCGATACCACCACCAGATAATTCCGCTCAGGCGATGGATATAATGCGATTGTGCCGACTGCATTTGTAGCGCCATATTCCTCATATCTCTTGTTAAGGAGGTTGTTCACCCCAATGAATGCAGATAGATTTTTCCATGTGAACCCCTTAAAACTCAAATTTCAATCCACCTAACACTGTTCGGCCGGGCATCGGGTAATATTTCTTGACCATATATTCCCGGTCTCCTAAGTTTTCCACCCCTAAATAGATATTGCCTCTGGTCTGATTGGGCAATTCAAAGCCCTTGCTTATCTTAAGTCCACTTACTATGTATTTGCTCCACTCTTTACTTCTCTCTGTATGAGGCACATAATTCTTGACAAAGCGGACATTAAGAGAAACGGAAATATTCTGCCATGGTATATCATAGATAAGACCAGAATTTACTAAGTGACGCGGTTCGTATCTAAGATAAGAGTCTTTTACTCTATCCTGCGGGTTAAGGTAGGAATAATTAATCTTAAATGAGGTATCTTCTGATATTTCGGCGGCGGTTTCTAATTCAACGCCCTGAAACCTTGCCTTACCAATATTTCCTGGCTCATATTGCCAGGGGGCGTATTCATACCATTTGATGGCGTCTTTGACATCACGTTGGAAGACCGCAAAATCAGAAGATATGGCGGGACTAAATTTATGGGTTAGACCAACTTCATATTCCAAAGAGGTTTCTGGCTTAAGGTTTTTGTTGCCCCGAGCACCCATTGCAGGGTCATCGGGCCAATAAAGGTCGTCTAAGGTAGGTGCCCGATAGCCCTTGCCAATGGATGCCCTTACTTTAGTATCTTCACCAATTAAATAACTGGCACTTGCCTTGGGCGAGAATTCACCGCCATATACTGAGTGGTCATCATAACGTCCGCTTACGATAACGGTCAGGTCCTCATTTGGGGTAAATTGCTCCTGTAAAAACCCTGCCCAGCGCCTGGTGCGATGTCGTTCAATCTCGGTAGAAGAAACCCGGTCATCAAAACATTCTAACCCAACCAGCAAACTATGTTGTTGGTTAAGCGGTATCGCACCCAATTGGGTAGAAAACCCCAAGTTATTATTTTTATGTATAGATAGACTTCCCCAACCAAAGTAATCTAATCTATAGACGTTATAAAAAAGCATAGTCCTTAATTCTCCCAGATTAGATAGCGGTGTAGTATAACCGAGGTCAAACCGGTTCTCCTTATTCTTCTGCCATGCATTCGTGGTAGATGCCTTGGTCCAGTCATCCGGGTCTGCCATAGTCCCGGGAAGGCCTATTTCCTTATTAAGTGTGGAGGTCTTAAAATCAATCCCTTCATACAATAATCGGAGAGTATAATTCTCCTGATTAAGATAACTATTATCCCGGAAGCCGTCTGATGTCTCTTTGGAAGTGGAGAGGAAGTAACCCAATTTACCTATTTGATAACTATGGGTAAGTGATGTTAATTGTGTATCAAATTGACCGGCACTAAATGAGGTGGTGGTCTTAGGTTCAGCCGTTGGTTTCTTGGTAATAATGTTTATTACTCCACCCAGGGCATCTGCTCCATAAAGACTTGAGGCCGGCCCACGCAGGATTTCTATCCGTTCAATAGATTCCAGAGGAAAAATCGCCAGGTCATAATGACCACTTTGAGGTGAATTTATCCGGCGCCCATCTACCAGAACCAGAACTTCCTCAATACTACTACCTCTTAAAGAAATAGTTTTTTTAGCACCGAGCGCACCAGCATCCTCGGCAAAACTGACGCCTACTTCTTTCTCTAATACATCTTTTAAGGTCTTTGCTGGAGATTTTTCTATATCCTTTGCTGTAATGACAGAAATACTCTGGGTCACCTTTTCCAAAGGTTCTTTCAGCCGTGTCGCAGTGACGATTATTTCTTCTGTTCTTGCCGTTGGTGTGATAGTTTCGCTATTTGCTATTTGCCATTGGCTATTTGCTAATAGCCAAAAGCCAATAGTCATTAGCCAATGTTTATAAAACAATACGCTCTTTCTCATTTTTCTTCTCCTTTCGAGAATACTTACCAAGACAGGTAATAGTCCGGGCTCGTCCCCTGCTTTAACATAAGGGGAAT
>JASEHY010000228.1 GCA_030018555.1 Planctomycetota bacterium | reverse complement strand
GAATAATCCGGGCTAAAGACGATAGGGCTTAAAATCCCCTTTCATCCCCCCCGTACGGGGGGGGAAGAGGGGGATTAGAAACAGAGGGAAATAAGAAAATATTTAGCAACACTTGATTATCCTTTAGAAATTTATTTAGACCTACTTAGCATAGAGATAGAGTTTTATCGTAATACTCTACGCTCTATGCTCTACTATCTGGTAATCCGCCGGCTCTAATGTCCACGAACCCAGCCCGCTGGTCAGTGAGCGAATCACCGTGGCATAGCCGAAAGTTTCGGCAATGGGTATCTTTCCGTGAATCCGACGCATACGGGCGATGGTATCCACCGACTCTATTACACCCCGACGCAAAGAGAGGTTATTAATAACATCGCCGAGGTTCTCTTCAGGCGTGAGGAGTTCAAACTTCATTATCGGTTCAAGGGTTACGCTTTTTGCTTTATTGAGCGCGTCTGATACCGACATTGATGTAGCGGCAGTAAAAGCTATCTCTGATGTCCTTGCCGGGTCAGATGAACCACCAGTGATAGTCGCCTTGAGATAAATCAGTGGATAACCTGCAATCGGTCCTGAAAGCAGACCAGTTTTCACGGCCTCCTGAACAGATGATATGAATTGTTTGGGGATAAGAGCCGGGATCCCCACCTTCGTGGGGACAAGGTTATTTATAGTGGGATGAACAGTGGTTCTATCTGGCTCTAATCTGATAGTGACCCTGGCATAATGTTCCTTTTCTCCAATCTTGCGGTCAAATATTCCTTCGCCTTCTACTGATTCTATGATGGTTTCTTTATAAGCCACCTGCACAGAGCCGGCATTGGCTGAAACATTATATTCCTTGAGGATTCTATTCTTGATAATCTCTAAATGGAGTTCGCCCATTCCTGAGACAACAGTTTGGCCTGTTTCTTCATCTTCTCTGACCTGAAAGGTAGGGTCATCGTGGGCAAGTTTCTTTATAGCATCGGCAAGTTTTTCCTTATCCGCTGATGATTTCGGCTCTATCGCAACAGAAACCACAGGTTCAGGGAAAGACATTCTTTCATAGACCACCGGGTGTTTGGGGTCGCAGAGCGTATCGCCGGTAGCGGTATTCTTCAAGCCGATGACCGCAATAATCTCGCCGGCAACGGCAGATTTTATTTCCTGACGCTGATTGGAATGCATCAAAAACATCTTGTTTATCCGTTCCCTTTTGTCAGTTCTGGGGTTATACAAACTCTCACCCTCTTGTAGTTTTCCAGAATAGATACGGAGATATGATAACTCGCCGTGTTTGTCGGTCATCGTCTTAAAGACAAGAGCGGAGAAATATTCGTCCGGGGAATGATTGCGTGATGTTTTCTTGTTTATATCAGGGTTTATTCCCTCTTCTGTCTCTCGGTCAAGAGGGCTGGGCAGATAGGCGCAGATGCCATCTAAAAGTAACTGGACTCCTATATTTTTAAGTGCGGCACCGCAAAAGACCGGCGTAACTCTGCCTGAAAGTGTAACCGAACGAACCGCGTTGATAATAACCTTTTGGTCAATCTCAACTCCCGAGAGATACGGCTCAACTAATGACTCATTCTCCTCGGCAAGTAATTCAATCATCCTGTCGCGATATTCCTGTGCCTGTTGCAGATACGTCGAGGGAATATCTGTAATATTAAATCCACCTTTCCCTCTGACGGGATCCCGTTCAGGGACTGGAGAAATCTGTCCGCCTTCGGCGGAAAAGATAATTGCTTTCATCTGTATCAGGTCAAGAACGCCACAAAAATCCTTCTCCCTACCGAGAGGGAGTTGCAAAGGCAGAGGTATAGTGCCCAATTTCTTTTCCATCTGGGATACGACCGAAAAGAAATCAGAGCCGATGCGATCAAGTTTATTGACAAAGGCAATTCGCGGGATATGGTAGCGATTTGCCTGATGCCAGACGGTTTCCGATTGCGCCTCAACTCCACCGACTGCGCAGAATACACCAATCGCACCATCAAGCACCCTTAAAGAACGCTCCACTTCCGCAGTGAAATCAACATGACCGGGAGTATCAATGATATTAAAACGATATTTCTCATCCCGATAGCCATCGGGACAGAATGGAAGAGTAATTATTTTAGGTCTCCAGTAGGTGGTAGTTACTGCGCTGGTTATGGTTATACCGCGCTTCTGCTCCTCTTCCATCCAGTCCATTGTCGCAGTTCCTTCGTCAACCTCACCAATAGAATGTTCCTTGCCGGTGAAGAAAAGGATTCTCTCAGTGAGGGTGGTTTTACCCGCGTCAATATGAGCGATAATACCGATATTACGAAAATTCTTCATAAATAGTCTCTATAAAATGAGACTGTTGACAAACCTATTTGTCCCTCGTCGCTGACTGTCATGCTGAACTT
>JASEHY010000227.1 GCA_030018555.1 Planctomycetota bacterium | reverse complement strand
GAGGCTCGCCCTTCGGGGCGGCGGCGGAGCGGGCAATGACACTTTTGGGCACTTTATCAACAGTCTCAAATTATATAATTCTATAACATTTTATTGACCTTGTCATCCTTATTTTGATAAAAATAGTATCGGGAGGATTACTATGACAAAAGGACATAAGATAATGGTGATTGACGATGATACCGCTATGCGTGAATTGTTGTATAGTGTTCTTACTAAAAAGGGGTATGAGGTTACATTAGCGGTAGGTGGCGAGGAAGCCTTTCAACTTATGACCAAGTCCAAACCGGATGTAATTATCCTGGACTATCTTATGCCGCGAATGGATGGCTTGACTTTTCTACAGCGTCTGCGCTCATTTGATACCCAGATGCCTGTGGTAATGTTAACCGCTATAGATAGCGATGAACTTGAACACGAGGCAAAGAAACTGGGCGTCTATGATTTCTTGAGAAAAGGCGTCGGGCTGGAATTGTTTATTGACTCCATCAGTAAATTTGTTGAGCCGAAACGAAAGCCCCCACAAGCGGAAACAAGCCGAGGCACTATTCTGGTCGTGGACGATGACCCCTCTATCTGTGATATCCTCAAACGGTTCCTGACCAAGAAAGGATATGAGATTACTACGGCAGCAAGTGCCGAAAAGGCAATATCTAAAGTCAAAGAAAGAAAGCCAAATTTAGTCTTATTAGATATAAATTTCCCTGCTGGAATGGATGGCTTGACCGCTCTTAAGAAACTGAGACAGACAGATAAAGACCTGAGCGTCATAATGATTAGTGCTGATACTGATATGCGACTGGCACGAGAAGCCATCACACTCGGTGCCGCTGACTATATTATGAAACCTTTTAACCTGGAATATCTGGAACTATCAGTAATGACCAAAATATTCCTGGAATCCTAAAAAAAGATTTCTATGCACAACCTTGAACGAAGACAATGGGGTCTCTGGCTCTGTGTTTTTATCATCCTCTTCATCTATGCCCTTTGTATCCTGGCGGTGGTTCAGCCAAGAATCTGGCATGAGGTTTTCAAGGACGCGGCCAGACCAACCTTTACCGTCCTCTTTGTGGGACTCTTTATCCTGACCGTTCTTCTGTGCATCTATGTCATCTATTCTCAGATAACAATAATGAGGTTATCTAAAGCGATTCGCGCTGACGAGCAATTAAAACTACTGGGCAGTTTAACAAGTAGAATCTCACACGAACTAAAGAATGACCTCGCTATTGCCCTCGGATATACCGAATTATTGCTACAAGAAGACTTTTCCGAAGATACCAGAACCCAATTACTTAATATCCAGACCAGACTCAAAGAGATGGCTGGTTTCCTGCATGACACACTTGTCCTCAGTAGAAAAAGAGTTCTTCCCCCATTTATTCTTATTGACCTGACAGACCTGATTAGAGGACTTCTTGCGGAATATAAAAACGAATCTATTAAGAATAAAATTATCGTCAGGGAAGAACTACCACTGGCTCCTGTTGAGGTCTATGGTGGCAGACATGAACTTTCAGAAGTGTTTATGAACCTTTATAAAAATGCAGTAGAGTCAATGCAAGAAACCGAGCGAAAGTACTTAAATATCCGACTGGAACAGACCGCAAATAAATGTCTTGTCCATATTTCAGACACCGGCGAAGGTATTAAACCAGAAATATTAAACGACATCTTTAAACCATTCGTTACTACCAAACCCCTCGGCAAAGGGACCGGCATGGGCTTACATATCGCTAAAACAATTATTTACTTGCATAAAGGTCAGATTTATGCTAAAAATAATCCACAGGAAAAGGGAGGGGGAGTAACCTTTACAGTAGAACTACCGCTGGCTATTAACTCCTCCAGAGGAGAACTGAATAATGACAACAGGTAATAACATTCCCCAGATAATGGTCGTTGATGATGAACCTCTGATGGGAGATATGCTGACAAGGTTCTTGAGTAAAAAGAACTTTAGGGTAACTTGTTTTACTAATCCCAAAATGGCATTAGAATCCCTTAAAACTACCAAATACGATTTAATGTTAGTTGATGTCCATATGCCCGTGATAAGTGGTGTGGAGGTAATTAAACTGGGGAAAGGATTAAAACCAGACCTACCTGCACTTGTTATGACCAGTCATCTGGATGAAGAGACAATGAAAGAACTGAAGGGATTAGGTATCTCCGAGTATCTTGACAAACCTTTTGACTTCTCTGCTCTGGAGAAGATGATTAATCTGAGATTAGGGCTATCTCAGTAAAACTCTATGCCTTATCCTCCCGCCCCTTTGGGGCGAGTCCCACCGGGACACAGTGTGGCTCGCCCAACGCCCGCTCCGCCTCGCCCGCCTCGCCGCCGCCCCGAAGGGCGAGCCTCGCCAAAGGCGGGAGCGAG
>JASEHY010000226.1 GCA_030018555.1 Planctomycetota bacterium | reverse complement strand
ATGTAAATTAGTTATGTAAGACTTGGTCAAAAACAACCATCCCGCTTCAGCGGGACAAGGAGCGATATTATGTTTGTTAAAAAGAGTAAACCAGAACTTTATGAAGTCCTAAAAATACACAGGGCAAAATTAGGGAAACTACTGCCTAAGGATAAAGAAGAACACCTTGATTCAGAAAGCGGATATTATGGTGGTCAGCCGGGACAGATGACCACGCCGTATCCGAAACTCAAGATGCCTTTTCCTTTTTATCCCAAACAGAAAGAAACAGCCGTAACATTTCAGAAGTCCAAATCGGTGCCAGAGGCACCCCGCCCCGATGTCTATCGGGGTCGGGGGAGACCCGCTTCTGGCGGGCAAGTTAGACCCTATATAGAAAAAGAGAGATTGCCTTCTCAATATAAGAAAATGGTCATTGTTGGAGTGGTTATCATATTATTAGTAATAGTAGTTTATGTTATTTTAAGCCAGATTAAACCCGTTACACCAACAACGACAACGGTTACTGATATAACAAGACCCACTGCGCCTGTGGCTTCTATTCGTTTCTGGTCTATTAAACTTGTTCATTATCGCAATGATGCAGAAGGTGGTCGCCTGGTCCAAAAGAGACTCCTCTTCCTTAATAATAAAGGAATCAGCGGAGTTTTTACCAATAATGAAATAATCGACGGAACACCGCATATTGTAATATACAAAGGTGAGTATCAATCTTTGGAAGATGCTAATAAAGAAATCCCAAGATTAAAGCAACTACAACACTATGAGTTCAAGAACATTGAAGCAGTAAAACATCCGAAAAAATAGAAAGGATTAGAAATATGTCAATTCATAAAAGTCTTGTCGTAAGTGGGAAACTGAAAAGACACCGTAATGTGCTGAAGAGAAGTGAACGATTAGAGCGATTATTAGCAGATGGTAAATCTATTGATGAGATATCTGTTTTTGGACTCCAGAAACTGCGCAATATTATGCCTAAAGTCAAAGCCAAGCCTAAGAAAGAGACGGCGGAAGCCGCAGCGGGTGCAACACCTGGAATAGCCGCTACTGCTGCTCCTGCTGGGGCTGCCGGTGCTAAACCGGCTATAGCCACTAAAACACCGTCAGCCGGAACCAAAACCACCGCCGAATCTAAACCTGCCGTTCCGCTGGGAAAAGTCAAAACAGATAAGAAGTAGCTTACAGGTAAATCCCGACACCTGCCTGCAGCAGGCAGGTTCGTCGGGATAACTCGCTGTAACTCCCGAAAGCGTTCGGGATAACAGCGAGTAAGAGGAGAAGACATCAATGCAAGCCGCTGTATTCTATGCGCCTCACCAACCTCTGAAAATAGAAGAATACCCTATCCCCAAACCCGCCACAGACGAGGTTCTGATAAAAGTATCTGCCTGTGGTGTCTGTCATACTGATTTACATTATATTGACCACGGTGTGCCTACATTCAAAAATCCACCTTTAATATTGGGGCATGAAATCTCTGGAACAGTAGCAGAAATCGGCTCCAATGTTAAGAACCTAAAAGTCAATGATAGAGTCCTCTTGCCGGCAGTTCTTACTTGTGGTGCCTGTGAGTTCTGCAGAACGGGCAGAGAAAATATCTGCAAAACGATGATTATGTTCGGCAACCACATTGACGGCGGATATGCGGAATTTGTCAAGGCACCTGCTAAAGATGTCTTTATCCTGCCCCAGGAGATACCTTTAGAAGAAGGTTGCATTATTGCTGATGCCATTTCCACTCCGTATCATGCTGTAAAGAACCGTGCTCAGGTAAAACCCGGTGATGTCGTTGCGGTATTTGGTTGCGGTGGCGTCGGTATCAATCTGGTTCAACTCTCTCATTCCTGCGGAGCCACTGTTATTGCTATTGATATTATTGATAAGAAATTAGACTGGGCTAAACAATTTGGTGCTACTTACATATTAAATGCCTCAAAATTCCCGGATATTGCTAAAGAGATAAGAAAGATTACTAACGGCGGGGTTGATATTGCCTTTGAGGCGATTGGTAATCCTACCACGATGACATCTGCCTATAATTCTTTAAGAAAAGGAGGCAGACTCTGCGTGGTCGGCTATAGCGATAAAGATTTTCTTATCTCATCTGCTAAACTGATGTTCTTTGAAATGGAAATTGTTGGCTCTTTAGGTTGCAGGCCTGTTGATTATCCAAGACTGATAGAAATGGCTCGGATAGGCAAAATAAAGGTATCTCCACTTGTAACCCATAGATTTACTCTGAGTGAGATTAATTCTGCATTTGAGAGTTTGCGTAAAGGCGAGCCGTTGAGGGCAATCGTGGTAATGAAAGCCACAGATTTCACAGATTAAAGATGAGGTGAAGATGAGAATCGTGGTTATTGGTAGTGGCGCTGCTGGAATTTCCGCTATTCAGACTATCCGTCAAACAGGTTCGCAAAGTTTATCTGTCCTTATGGTTCCACCATCCTGTCCTT
>JASEHY010000225.1 GCA_030018555.1 Planctomycetota bacterium | reverse complement strand
ACATTAATGTGAGATTGCCACGGTCACCTTCGGTGACCTCGCAATGACAACTTTTGGTTAATACCTACTATATCAGAGTTTCTTGACCATTACAACAAAATTAAGCAATATCTAAAATCTTGACATATTATAATGGAGTTTATAGAGTTTGTGGAGTTAACTCTATAAACTTCATAAACTCTTTATAAGTGAGGATATTATGAATATTACGAAAGTTGGTGTTATCGGCGCCGGCGCGATGGGTAATGGTATTGCCCAGGTATTTGCAACAAGCGGTTTTGAGGTTACTCTCCTTGATGTTAAACAAGAGTTCATAGACCGCGGGATGAATAATATCCGCAAGAACCTTGATAAGATAGTGCAGAAATCAATCATTACTAAAGATAAAGCGGATGCAACTCTTAACAGAATCAAAACCTCTCTGAATACAAAAGACCTTAAGGATAGCCACTTTATCGTTGAAGCAATTATAGAGGATAAGGAGACCAAGAAATCACTTTTCAGGGAATTAGATTCTATTACTTCTCCTGATGTTATCCTTTCAAGTAATACCTCTTCCATCTCTATAACTGAACTGGGCGCGGTGACAAAACGGCAGGATAAAGTTATCGGAATGCATTTTATGAATCCTGTGCCACTGATGAAGTTGGTAGAAGTAGTGAAAGGACTGGTTACAAGTCCTGCGACCGTTGATGTAGTTAATAAACTTTGTGTGCAGTTAGACAAGACGCCGGTTGAGGTGCAGGACTCGCCGGGCTTTGTAGCCAACCGTATTCTACTGCCGATGATAAATGAGGCAATCTATACATTAATGGAAGGTGTCGCAACGAAAGAGGCAATAGATAATGTGATGAAATTAGGGATGAATCATCCGATGGGACCTCTGGCACTGGCTGATTTAATTGGACTTGATGTATGTCTGGCAATTTTAGAGGTGCTTTATCAGGGTTTAGGCGACCCGAAATACAGACCTTGTCCGTTGCTTAAAAAGATGGTCTCAGCGGGACATCTGGGAAGAAAAACTAAGAGAGGGTTTTACGAATATTCATAATCTTGTATGATTAATTTGACCGAAGAACAGCAGATACTTAAAGAAACGGCGCGGGATTTTGCAGATAATGTTCTCGCACCCGTAGCGAGCCAGATTGACCGCGAGGAGAAAATACCAGAAAGAATAATCTCTCAATTGAACGAGTTAGGGTTCTGGGGTATTACCGTGCCTGAGAAATATGGCGGGGCAGGATTGGATACCTTTGCCCTGATACTCGTTTTAGAGCAAATCAGCCGCGCCTGTGCCTCTACCAGCGTAACACTCTCAGTCCACAATTCTCTTGCCTGTAATGCTCTGGTGAAATACGGCTCTGAGAAACAAAAAGAGAAATATCTTCCGAGATTAGCCACAGGGGAAATTATCGGTGCTTACTCTATAACTGAACCTGATGCAGGTAGCGATGTAGCATCCCTCCGAACCACGGCTAAGGCAGATAGGGAGGGGGGGGAGGGGGGGGATTTTTATATCCTTAACGGTATTAAGTTATTTGTTACCTCAGGACCGATTGCCTCGCTCATTGTGATGTTCGCCAGAACTCGTCCTTCTTGCACTGAACGTAGCGAACGTATTGACATCTCATCAAAAGGTGAGGGTATCAGTGCCTTTTTAGTAGAGCCAACCTTCAGTGGAGTGAAGCGAGGACCAGCGGAGGAGAAGATGGGTATCCGTGGTGCGCCGATGTGTGAAATTGCTATGGAAGATGCCCGTATCCCAAAAGAAAACCTGCTCGGAGAGGAGAACAAAGGTTTTAATATCGCGATGGATTTATTAGACTGTGGAAGGATTGGCATTGCTATCCAATCTGTTGGAATTGCCCAGGCATCACTTGATTATGCTATTAAATATGCCAGAGAACGAATACAATTCGGCAAGCCCATCAATAAATTTCAATCTATTCAATGGAAGTTAGCAGAAATGGCAACGGAGATAGAAGCAGCACGGCTTCTTGTCTATCAGTCCGCACTCAGACGAGATAAAAAACTGCCACATACTAAAGAATCCTCTATGGCTAAACTCTTTGCATCATCTATAGTAAATAGGGCAGTAAAAGAGTCCCTTCAGATACACGGCGGTATGGGTTATATCAAGGATTTCCCGATTGAACGGCTCTTCAGGGATGCTAAGGTTACCGAAATCTATGAGGGCACATCAGAGATTCAACACATCATTATCAGCCGATTCCTGACCTGAGTGTCTTCGTGCCGGAGTTTACACTGAGCGAAGCGAATGTGTGGTTAGGATTTTCCTTGCGGTATAGGAAAGTATAAAAATGCAACCACGAATTAACACGAATACACACGAAAAATATCAATATAATCCAAATTATTGTGAGTTCGGGGGACACAATACCTATTGTGAGTTCGGGGGACACAATACCTAATTATTGACAACTTAGTTCGGGGGACACAATACCTAATTATTGACAACTGGGATGG
>JASEHY010000224.1 GCA_030018555.1 Planctomycetota bacterium | reverse complement strand
GGGAAGAGAAATGGTAAGTTTCTTTTGTAATATAGGAACGTAATATAGGAACGTATAAACACGAATCACACGCCCAGCACCCGTACGGGTGCTGGGTTCGTGTTCCTCTTTTTCTCGAAGGAGATAGAAATATGTCAAGCGGGTGGAATGGTCTTAAGAAATTTGTCTTCCGTCCTGAAGAGGGAAAAACAGACGGGCAGTGGATGAGATGTGACGGATGCAAGAGTCTGGTGAAGAAGGAAGAGGTAAAGAAGAAATTACAGGTCTGCCCGGAGTGTAATCTCCACTTTACTATCGGTGCTCAGGAGCGGATTGCAATAACCATTGATAAGGGCAGTTTTGAAGAATACTGGGCGGATATGGTCTCAGAAGACCCTTTGCATTTTAAGGCGTTGAGTTCATACCGGCAGAAGATAGAAGAAGACCAGAAATCTACAGGGCTTAAAGATGCAGTGGTTGTTGGAAGAGGTAAGATAAACGGTATAGATGTTATGTTCGGGGTAACCGACTCCAGATTTATTATGGGCAGTATGGGGTCGGTCGTGGGCGAGAAAATAACACGTTCTGCAGAAAAAGCCGCCCAACTCAAGATACCACTCGTGGTCGTTTCAGGTTCAGGCGGAGGCGCCAGGATGTATGAAGGATGTATTTCTCTGATGCAAATGGCAAAGACATCTGCTGCCCTCGCAAGATTGAGCGAAGAAAGTGTCGCATATATATCGGTTCTGACCGATCCAACGATGGCAGGTGTAATGGCGAGTTTTGCCGGGCTCGGTGATATTATCATCGCAGAACCAAAGGCGTTGATAGGGTTCACAGGTCCGCGAGTAATCGCACAGACCATAGGTAAAGAATTACCGCCGGGATTCCAGACCTCTGAATTCCTTCTGGAACACGGCTTGATAGATAAGATTGTGGATAGACCACATCTTAAATCAGAACTGGCGAGGATATTAGAATATCTTATATAGTGAATACCCGCCTTCGCTGAAGCTTCGGCGGGTCTAACTGGCTGTCCCTCCACCGATGGACATCGGGGCAGAGGGATAACGACCGGAGTTTATCCCGTTTAGGCGGGAGTCTAACAGCCAGTAAGAGAGGAATGCATATTTTATGGCAAAGATTAGCGAAATCAGATGGCATGCCCGTGGTGGGCAGGGGACGATGCTGGCAGCAAGAATGCTGGCGCGAATAGCCATAGCAGAAGGTAAATATGCGCAAGGGATGCCTGAATTCGGGCCTGAACGAATGGGCGCACCAGTCCGCGCCTATAACCGTATCAGTAATGATAATTTCTCGCTTTATTGCGCCGTAGTCAATCCTGATGCTGTAGTTGTGCTTGACCCATCTTTACTTGATTCTGTTAATGTAACAGAAGGACTTAATAAAAACGGTATTATTATTGTCAATACCATTCTGTCCCCTTCCCAGATACGAGACAAATTAAAACTTACTGATGGTAAGGTCTGTACGGTTGACGCTACAGGAATATCCATCGCCACATTGGGCAGAGCGATTCCTAATACACCGATGATGGGTGCCATAGTTAAAACAACCGGCATTGTAACATTAGATGGAGTGCTTAAAGACATTAAACATACTTTTACAGAGAAGTTCTCACCCAAAGTGATTGAAGGTAATCTTAACGCTATAAAACGAGGATATGAAGAGGTGAAATGATGGGAAACAAGGTCTGGATAAATATTGCCCACTCTCTTGCTGAAGCCGAACAATTTGATAGAAACTACTACCGACAGATGACTCCTCAGGAACGGCTGGACACTATCCAATTTCTTAGAGAACAATACCATAAATTAAAGGGATTACCAAATGCCAAGAGTAGAAAAAGATTACGAAGAACTGTTGAGATTGTTAAACAAAAACAGGGTTAAATATTGTATTATTGGAGCATTTGCGGTTGCTTTCCATAGCCGTCCAAGATACACAAAGTTGGACCTATTGATAGAGCCAACACCAGCAAATGCCCGTAGAATTATCAGGGCAATCTATGAATTTGGGTTTAAGAGTACAGGACTACAAGTATCAGATTTTACTAAAAGTGGGATTGTCGTTCAACTTGGATATGAACCAATTCGGATTGACTTGTTAACTTCAATTGAAGGATGTAGTTTCAGAGAAGTATGGAATAATAAAACACCGGGTGTTTATGGGAAACAACGAGTATATTTTATTGGACGAAACGAGTTGATTAAGAACAAAATGTCTTCGGAACGAGAACAGGACGCAATGGACTTGAAAGAATTATTACGAAAGAAATAGAAGAATGGCATATAAACGCAAATCCTGGCAGGAGAAATTAGCGGATAGCAAGGGACTGCCAAAGAGTATAGTAATACCCGCTAAAATGGTCGGCAAATGGGGAACAACAAAGGCAGGCGATACGATGGTTATTCCAGCACCGATAGAAGTAGATGCGATTATGAAGAAAGTGCCAAAAGGCAGGGTTATTACCATCCCGTATCCGTCAGAGCATACGCCTCCCGTCCTTACAGGATGGTGGAACCAT
>JASEHY010000223.1 GCA_030018555.1 Planctomycetota bacterium | reverse complement strand
CACGGCTTGAGTCATGGAAGGCATCCCTGCCGAAGATAAAAGCATATCCTCTTTTGGGTCAAGGGGCTGGTTCTTATGGCCTTTCTTGGATTGATAATCAATATATCCTTGACTTAGTTTATATGGGCATCATAGGATTGGGCACCTTTATCTGGCTTTTAGTTAGAATGTTTAGAACCGCTTATCCTCTTACTAAACAATCATCATTAGCGGCTCAATACCCTTCGCGGGAAATTGACCCTAAATATATAGAGGCACTTTCCATAGGGTACTTAGGCGGATTTATTGCCCTCCTTATCCATTCTATTGCAGTAACTACTTTTTATAATATTCGTACGATGATACCATTCTGGTTCTTAACCGGACTAATAATTGTTTTGAGACATCTTATTGAAGAGGAAAAACAGATTTAGACTATCTTAACTTATGGGAAAACGTTCCACTTATGATTAAAATTATCAGACAGAAAGATAACCCCTTGGTCTCCGTGATTATTCCGTCTCTGGACGGTTATCGGGGAGGCAATGTGCCTAAATTGATAGAGGCATTAAACAACCAGACCTTCCAGGACTTTGAGTTGCTTGTGGTTACAGGCGAAAAGCCCTGTGCCCGGGCGCATAATGTCGGTGTTCAGTCCGCCAAAGGCGAAATAATTGTCTTCTTTGATGACGATATTACTCTGGGCAATGAAAAAGTAATAGAAAACCTGATTAGTCCTTTGAGAACTACCGAACACCGAACACCGAACACCGAACACCGACCCATTGGTATCACCGGCGCATCCACCTTATTACCGCCTGACGCCAACCGTTTCCAGAGACGCTGTGCTAAAGAATTCACACGTTTTGAGTTTTCAATAGTCCGTGAAATAACCGAGACCGATATGGCAACACACGTCGCAATGGCAATAAAAAAGGATGTCTACATTAAGGTAGGACAGGAGAATGAGAACCTTATCTTCGGCGATGACCCTGATTTACGGCACCGCGTCAGGCAGGCCCCGTTAGAAGCGTTATATCCAATATCTCCTGAAATGGACAATAGGTGTTTTAATCGTCGCTTTCCTTCGCTTCTAACGGGGCAGGCAGGATACAAGATAGTAGTGGTTCCGAGCACATGGATATATCATCCACCACCGCATAATTTGAGCGTGTTCTTGAGAATGTCGTTTCAGAGGGGCATAGGTGCGGCGCACGATTTCTGGCATTATCCTCATCTGATATATGAGACACCGCCCGCCGACACTAAAACCTTTGTGCCGCAAAGACCATTTCTTTATCGGGTGGTGAGATTCATCATCCACAACCTTGATGCTCTAATTAACATTAAACTTATCTTTGTTTCAGTCCGAATTGCCTATGGCTTGGGATATATTATGGGTATGGTAAAACAGTTTGTTAACCCCGATATGTATCGGGGTGGTGATGTAGAAAAAGGTTGATTTTTCACGCTATAGGAGTATAAACACGAATGGGAATTCACCCCGTTAGAAGTGAACACAACCACAGGAATAATCTTTCGGGTAAATCTAATTACTCACTATTGGACACTTCTAACGGGGCAAGTAAAGCGAATGACCCACTGGGTCACCCTGTGGGCGACACGAATAATATGTAATATAAACGAATAGTGAATTAAATTCGTGAGATTCGTTCCATTCGGTCTTATAAGTTTACCCTGTAAGGGTGTTTAATTTCTTGGAGTATTCTATATGAATGATGACAAAGTAAGGACATATATTCCAGATAGACACCTAAAAATGGGTCTGGGTATATGGAAGGAGATGTTTGATGAACTTATTAGAAGCCGTGAACTTATCTGGCGGCTTTTCCTGAGGGATTTTAATGCCCGATATAAACAAACTATATTAGGTGTCCTCTGGGTGTTAATTTTGCCATTGGTGGCTGTTGCGGTATTTGTCTGTCTGAACAAAGGCGGAATTCTCAATATCGGTATGATTGATGTGCCTTATCCGGTCTTTGCACTCTTTGGTATTACCATCTGGACTATCTTTGCCTCAGGGCTTTCGGCTACCAGCAACAGTCTGGTTCAAGCAGGTAGTATGATAGTAAAAATCAACTTTCCCAGAGTATCTTTGGTTATAGCGGCGACAGGACAGGTAATCGTAGAATTTCTGGTAAGGTTAGGACTTCTGGTAGTGGTATTTATCATCTTTAAAACCGTGCCTCATTGGCAGACGATATTTCTGCCTCTGGTCATTTTGCCTCTTGTATTATTGACCATTGGACTCGGTTTTGTCTTGTCTTTAGCGAGCGGGGTTATGAGGGATATTCCTAATGTGGTGGTATTGGCAACTTCATTCCTGATGTTTATCTGTCCGGTCTTCTATCCGGTTCCCAAGGGAGGAATCTTTGCGGACTTAAGCCAGTGGAACCCGTTGGCTCATTTAATGAATGCCTCAAGGGATATTGTCTTCAAGGGTTATCTCTCAAATCCAGAAGGATTTATCTGGTCAACGATATTAGCGGTATTGGTCTTTTTAGTGGGCTGGAAGGTTTTTTATATTGCCC
>JASEHY010000222.1 GCA_030018555.1 Planctomycetota bacterium | reverse complement strand
GAAATAGGTCGCCCGAGGCGACCGCCCCCCCGATGTGACATCGGGGGGATTTCTAACGGGGTTAGCCACTATGAGCAATAATGGATTTCAGCCCTATATAAAGCCCGAGCAAGAGGTGAGCGAATTTACTCTGCGGGCAATAATACTCGGCATTATTCTTGCGGTTATCTTCGGCGCAGCCAATGCCTATGTAGGGTTAAAGGTCGGGATGACGGTCTCTGCTTCAATACCTGCCGCAGTCATCTCTATGGCAATCTTAGGGGGTGTTCTCAGGAAAGGGACAGTTTTAGAGAATAATGTGGTCCAGGCAATCGGCTCGTCAGGCGAGTCATTAGCCGCCGGCGTAATATTTACCATCCCCGCTTTAATCTTCTTCAATATCTCTCCTACGATTCTCCAAATCTTTATCATATCTGCATTAGGTGGCTGTTTCGGGATACTCTTTATGATACCACTTCGCCGATTCCTGATAGTAAAAGAACATAATAATCTTCCATACCCAGAAGGCACTGCCTGTGCCAAGATTCTAATTGCCAGAGAACACGGCGGAGGGAAGGCAAAATTAGTATTTAATGGGGTCTTTTTAGGCGGTATCTATAAATTGCTGATGGAAGGGCTCGGTCTATGGAAGGGTATTGTTGGCACAGATATTACTTTATGCAGAAATCCAGCGGTCAGCACGACCATTTCAGCAGAAGTGTCTCCTATCTTATTAGGGGTCGGTTATATCATCGGGCTTAAGATAACGGCAGTGATGTTTGCCGGGGCAGTACTCGGTTGGCTGGTATTGATTCCTATGATTAAACTCATCGGGGCGAATTTATCGGCGCCGATTCCGCCGGCAGATACCATTATCTCGCAACTTTCTACCCGCGAAATCTGGCATAACTATATCCGCTATATCGGCGCTGGTGCGGTTATTGTAGGCGGAGTAATCAGTCTGATTAAGATTTTCCCTACCATTATCCAATCATTCAAGCAAGCCCTGATTAATATCTTCAGGTTCGCGAAGTTCCCGCCAGAGGCGCTCGCCTCGCTCCAGCGCCCGCTCCGCCTCCCGCCTTTGGCGAGGCTCGCCCTTCGGGGCGGCGGCGGAGACGAGGCGAGAGAGCGGAGCGGGGGTCTGCCTCTGGCAGATATCCCACCGGGGCTCACTGCAAGAGGGGAGGGGTAAGATTTCTGAGTCTCGGCTGTCCAAAGAATCTGGTTGATAGCGAAGTAATGTTAGGACATCTCAGTCGTGCCGGCTATCAAATCTGTTCTGATAGTGTCTTATCCAGAAATAATCCCGCAGACTACGATATCTTTATTATTAACACTTGTTGTTTTATTGATTCCGCTGAAAAAGAGTCACGGGATATAATCAGTCAGGCAATAGAAATTAGAGAGCAGGGGCGGAAAGGGAATGGTTATAAAATAATAGTAAGCGGATGTCTTGCCCAACTTTATAAGGAGAAATTGTATAATGATTTCAAGGGTAAGATTGATGGCATAATCGGGCTTTCTGAAAGGAATAGGATTGTTCAACTGGCAGATGAATTATTAGATAATCCAGCCGGGGGACTGAGGGGGTTGTATTGGAATGAACCATCAGAGAAATGTAGAACAGATACTAATCGCCTGCAGATTACACCAAAATACTATGCGTATCTGCGAATAGCCGAAGGGTGCGATAACCGATGCAGTTATTGCATTATTCCGAGTATTCACGGTAAATATAGAAGTAAACCTTTTACTAATGTTTTAGACGAGGCGAGGGCATTAGCCAAAAATGGTGTAAAAGAAGTGAATCTGATTGCACAGGATACAACCTCATATGGTAAGGACTTAACGGATAAAACCTCATTGTCTCTCTTACTTAGAGAAATTAACGAGATAAAAGGTATAAAATGGATAAGGGTTTTATATACTCATCCAGCCCATTTTACAGATGAATTAATAGAAACTATCAGGAATACTCGGAAAGTGGTTAAATATGTTGATTTGCCGATACAACATATTAGTGATAACATTTTATCCGGCCGGGACGGGATGAGAAGGCAGGGAACGAAAGAGAAGATAAAAAGACTGATAGAAAAGATTAGAGAGAGAATCCCGTCGGTTTTTATAAGGACTACTGTTATAGTCGGATTCCCCGGTGAGACAGGGAAAGATTTTAAGGAGTTGTTAGATTTTATTAAAGAGATGGAATTTGAACGGCTCGGTGCCTTCACATATTCACAGAAAGCAGGGACTCCTGCCTGTGCATTAGATAAACAGATTCCAGAGAATATTAAACAGGAGCGATTGGATGAGATTATGTCTCTCCAGCAGAAGATAGCGTTTAAGAAGAATAACTCGCTGATAAATGAGACATTAGAGATAATAATTGATAAAGTCATTCCATACAATCCCCAGCGGGACGGCGATTATGCCCCGATAAAAATCGGGGTCGGAAGGACATATGGTGATGCGCCTGAAGTGGATGGTAATGTTATAATCAAAGGCGCCCGCCTCGCCGCCGCCCCGAAGGGCGAGCCTCGCCAAAGGCGGGAGCGAGA
>JASEHY010000221.1 GCA_030018555.1 Planctomycetota bacterium | reverse complement strand
CGTTGGACGAGGCGCATACTGCAGAATATATCAAGCATCGCTTGAAGGTGTCGGCTGGAGACAAGAATGTTTTCCACCTCTTTCCTGAAGAGGTCTGCGGGCTGATTTATAAATATACCAAAGGGTTCCCCAGAGAAATAAACCACATATGCGACCTGGCATTACTTGACGGCTTTATTAAACAGGAAAAAAGTATAACAGCGAGCATTACAGAATCTGTGGCTCGTGATTTGGAGATGGCGTATACATAGCATAGGGCGTAGAGCATCCTGATGTCCATCGGGACGCTATACGCTCGGAGTTTACACTGAGCCCTTCCTTCGTTGGTAGCCACCATCCCGTGAGGGACAGGATAAACTTAGCGAATGTGCTCCACGCTCTATATGGCACAATACGAATTGAGTTTGAGGGATTACTGGCGAATTATCCGCAAGAGACGATGGGTTATTATAACCATATTCTCTCTCATCTTTATCGGCACCTTTATCTATTCTTCACTGCAACCGCGCATCTATCAGGCAGTTGCCACTGTTCATTATAAAGAGCAACGGCTACTGGCAACATTACTCACCGAATTGATACAATATCCTGTTGGCGATGTAATGCAATCGCAGGCACTGTTGATAAAAAGTTGGTCTGTAGCAGAGATTGCCGGAAAAGACCTCGGCTGGGTAAGGGCTGATATGCCGGTTGAACAGGCAAATCAAACAATATCCTCTATTCAATCCTCGGTTGATACCAAAGTGATACAGGATACCGATTCCATAAATATTATAGTTACCAATAAAGACCCAAATAAGGCGAGTGAGATTGCCAATGCTATAGCCATCGCCTATCAGCAATATAATCTTATAGACAAAAGCAAACAGGCAACGAATCTGCGTCAGACCGTAGAAAACAGATTAAGCCAGACTATGACAGAACTTGAGCAATCGGAGAGAGCATTGCAGAGGTTTAAGGAACAAAATCCGGATGTTATCGGCGCCGCCATCCCGGCTTATAACAGATATGAATCTCTAAAAAAGGAAGAAGAAACCTTATTGAGAAAATACACCCCTAAATATCCTGATGTAATTAAGGTCAGAAGTGAAATAGAGACGTTGGAGAAAGAGTTATCAAAATATCCTGCCAAAGAAATAACTCTCTCTCAACTGACACGCAATATCCAGATTAACAGTCTGCTTTATTCTGACCGGAAACAGCAGTTTGAGAATGCAAAAATCGCCGAGGGTGAAAAGACTTCAGATATTACTATAAGTAACCTGTCTCTACTTCCTACTACACCAATTAAACCACATACCGCAACCAATCAAATTATCGGAGTGATTCTCGGCATAATCATTTCGTTTTCTCTTGCTTTTATTATTGAGCATCTGGACACTTCTATTGGAACAATTGAAGAAATAGAACTTTTACTCAAACTCCCGGTTTTAGGAGTGATACCGTTTCTTTCCTCAGATACTGCCAGACCAAGAGAGAAGCCCTCTAAAAAGGATATTTTGACATTTTTATCTGATGCTATATCTGATAGTTTTACTATCTTGTTTGGGGGGAGGGGGAAAGGAACATCAGAGAGTGCTACAAGAGAAAGGTCCCGGGTGGTTACGGAGAAGGTAGCATCTGATAGAGAAGGGGTAACTGCGCAGTTAATCTGGAATTTCAGTCCGACATCACCATTATTTGAGGCATATCGGACGCTCAGGACAAACCTGCTTCAGTCTCGCCCGCCAGAGGCGGAACAGAAATTGCTAAATAACACACCTGAAAATAACAAAAGAGTAATCCTTATTACTTCCACCGGTCCACAGGAAGGTAAAACCATCACTGCCGCTAACCTCGCAATAACTATGGCACTCCAGGGAACTTTAACCCTTTTAGTTGATATGGATATGCGAAAACCTTTTATTCATAAATCCTTCGGGCTTGAAAGAGAAAACGGCTTAAGCGATGTGCTAATCGGTATCAAAAAAACAGATGAATGCCTTCATAACATAACAGATGTCTTGGTAGGGGGCACCAATTTTGATGCAATTATGAATACGCCCGGAATAGATAATCTGCACATTCTAACTGCTGGAACCTCAGTGCCTAATCCGTCAGAATTACTCAGCCGGGGGACGGACAGACTCCTTGATGAGTTAAGAAGTCGCTATCACTATATCATCTGCGATTGTCCGCCGGTATTGCCTGTAGCTGATGTCTTGATAGTTGGGCCAAAGGTAGATGTAGTAGCATTGGTCTATAGGGCAGGCAGAACCGCAAAGGGCGCCCTGGTTAGAGCCAAAGAACAAACCCTCTCGGCTCGTATCAATCTTAAAGGCATTATCCTTAATTATGTCTCGCCCGAAATAGAAGTCTCGCCAACCTACTATTATCACTATTATAAACATTATGACACAGAACGAACTAAAACCTAAACAGGCTGTCCAAAAGTGTCATTCTTACCCCGAAAGCATTCCCGATAAATCGGGAAAGCACTTTTAATATAAATATCCCGGCGACTAATAACCACAAGGGGATAAAATTTACCCGGCAAGATTTACGATTACCAAGAGGCAATTTCATCAAAGG
>JASEHY010000220.1 GCA_030018555.1 Planctomycetota bacterium | reverse complement strand
GGTCATAGACACAATTGCCCTTCTTATCCTGCAGATAAAGCCCTTTTTGACCAAGCGTGATAACGACAATATCCAGGCCATATTTCCTGAGCAGATAATTCGCAGATGTCTTATAGGAATCAATACTCTGTGTGATTTCCAAGCCGGTCGCTTCCTCGGTTTCAGAGCGATTGGGAACAAGAACTGTGGCGGAATGATATTTGCTAAAATCCCTGCCCTTAGGACCGATTAATATCTTCTTATTATGCCGATGTGACAGGGAAATGACCCTTGAGAGAAGCGATTTGGTTAAGACACCTTTGTTATAATCGGAGATGATTATTATATCGGCATCTTTGATATACCTTCTAAAATGGGCAAGAAGTTTCCTTTCTGCTATTCTGGAAATAGAGTAATCATCGTTCTCTGCTTCTTTATCAACCCTTAAGACCTGTTGATTGTGAGCAATCATTCGCTCCTTGATTACGGTGATATGTTGTTTATCGGTAATAACGCCCTTAAAATTGAGGAAGGGGTTTCCCCACCTGGCAGCAACCGCAGATAAGAGTGCTAATATTTTTCTGCCTGCATAGTCAGGACCAATCACACTTAATGCGATGACTCTGGCGCCGAGAGTAATAAGATTGTGAGCGACATTAGCGGCACCGCCGAGGCGACTATCCTCATTCTGAACCTTCAATACCTGAATTGGTGCTTCTGGTGAGATGCGGTCAACCTTACCCCAGATATAACGGTCTAATAGAAAATCGCCGATGACGATTACCTTTGAAGAAGATAATTTGTTTATCTGGTCAGCGGTCATCTATTTCTTAATAACAGATGGTTTGATAGTTTCTTCAGGTCTGGTAATAATGGTCGGTTTGATAATAAAAACTATCTCTGTTTTATTCTTATCGCGTTGATGTCTCTTAAAAATAATACCCAGAAATGGGATGTCTGCAAGAAGCGGAATGCCCCTCTCATAAACAACATCTTCTTCTCTCACCAAACCGCCAATATGAACCGTATCACCACTTCTGACTGTAAGAGTTGTCTCTGAGCGTCTGTAGCCAAAAACAGGTGTCTCTGCACCCTGTAATATCTGATAACCGGATACGGTCTTTACCTCAGGTATAATTTTGAGCGAGATAAAATTGCCACCGAGAACAGTTGGAAACACCTCCATTTTAATCTCAGCGGTTTTATACTGGATGTTTGCCGTAGCGACATTATTTACAAGAGTTACTTGCTGGAAAGGGACTTCTTGACCTGAGGAAATAATGGCTTTAGAACCACTGGCAACAACAACACGCGGGCTTGAGAGTATCACGGCTTCGTTTCTGTCCACCATCGTGCGTATTTTAATATCCGTAGTCCCATGTTTGCCGGTAGTATAGAAGGAGAAAGTACTGCCCTGGAAGCCGCCAACGCTTCCTGAGAGAGATTGAAGGTAAGCGCCGGGATGAAATTTCTCCTCTATTTTTCTGAAGAATGTCTTGGAGGAAGTCGGTCTCTCCCACCACGAGTCCCATCCCAACTGCAAATCGCTTTTAATTATCTTTTCTAAAACCTGCGCCTCAATTATTATCTGAGGTGACGGCACATCAGACAACCGCATTATCTGCTCCATTATGGAGATATTTTGTTTAGTATCTGTAATCACTAATGATTGAAGTTTATCAGAATAAACTATGCGCCCCTCTTTAGATTTCCATTTTTCTAAAAGAGCAACAAAAGCCGCTCCATATTCCGGAGCCACATAGTAAAAGACAGATAAAAGACCATCTGCTTCTTCTATCTCTCCTTTTTTAGATGGTAAAAAGTCTGGAGTGCCTGCCTGCGCAGTCAGACTGGTTTGGTCTTTTTTATCCTTGTTTTCTTCAGAATAGGGCTGAAGGATACCAAGACCAAATGCAATTAAAAGAGAGAAGACAATATAATTTAGTCGCATAGACCCATCCTTCGCCCTTCTGGCTACGGAATGGGTTGTTAATAGGGTATTCCGTAGCTTTAGCGTAGGATACCTTTTATCGTTTTGAATACTGGAACCTCTTACGGGCGCCTTTCTGTCCGTATTTCTTGCGTTCTTTCATTCTCCCGTCGCGGGTCAACAAACCGCTTTTGCTCAACTGGGTCGCAGATTGACTGTGAGCAAGTTTCAACGCTCTGGCTAAACCCAGACGAACTGCTTCTGCCTGTCCATGTTTACCACCGCCACTGACATCGGCAGATATATCATAACGACCTATTAATTTAAGATGCTGTAAAGGAGTTAAAACGGCAAGCCGTTCATCAGGCACAAGAAAATATTTGTCATAATCAATATTATTTACAACTATCTTACCGGTGCCCTTTTTGAGGACAACTTCAGCCACTGCCGTTTTCCTTCTGCCTGTTCCCCTATAAAAAAGCGGTTCTGTCATAATAGTTCATACCTCTTTAGAGCCAGTTAGGATGGCGCCACAGGCGCCAGACCATTACTGGCTCTTATCCCGATAGTTTTTATCGGGGTTAGAGCCAGTTAGGGATGGCGCCACAGGCGCCAGCCGTTACTGACTCTTAATCCCGTCCCGTCCCGAAGGCCTTCGGGACGGG
>JASEHY010000021.1 GCA_030018555.1 Planctomycetota bacterium | reverse complement strand
CGATGGTGCGCTGGATGACCGAGCTGAGCGCCGTGCGGTTTAGTGCCAATCTGGTTCGTTTCTTCTGCGGGCTTTTGATTAGCCTCGGTCTTTTTAGCAAAGAATAATTTCTTAAGATAGGCAATATCACCTTCAAGCTTTTGAACTTTGGATTCCAGATATTCAATATGGTCTTTGGCTTTTTGGAGCTCGTGTTTGGTTTCTTGATGTGCCCAATATTCGCGCTCATAAAGAGCCATGAAATCCTGTGTCTCGTAAGAAAATAATTTCTCTGGTATGAATTTCTGAGGTACTTCCAATAAAGAGTTAGCAGAGCCGTCCATATATATATTATCGGCAAAACTGCTGCAATCTAATAGCTTTTTATAGTTATACGAAATGGGGATGAGTGAACATTTACGGGAGGAGGTGGGGGGATACCCCTGCCCCCCACCCCCTTCCCTTTTGAGTGGTAGGATGCGTTTGCGAAAGGGTCAGGAGGCGTTTGCGAAATGGTCAAGGGGCATTTGCGAAATGGTCAGGGGGCATTTGCGAAAGGGTCAAGGGGCATTTGCGAAAGGGTCAAGGGGCGTTTGCGAAAGGGTCAGGAAGCGTTTGCGAAATGGTCAGGTGGTGTCGGCGAGAGAGTCAAGTCCTGTCCACCCCCGAAAAATCGCACAGATTTAGATGTATTTCTTGATGTCTTTGTGGCTAATAATCTGTGTAATCTGTGGCCGACCTGTGTGTCCTCTGTGGCTAAATGACCCCTTACGGGGCGAGCGTCAATGAAGCCCCGCCCGAACGACCTTCAGGTCGGGCAGGTAGTCCCGTCAGGGATTAAATCTGAAATCCACAATTCACAATTCCAAATTCGCAATTCCACTGTGGTTACTTCGTTTCCCCAGCACCTGACGGTGGTGGTGTTGCAGGAGAGGGGGACGATGGAAAGGATGTGGGCGTTTCGTCCGTCTTTGGCTCGCTCTCAGGTGTCCCGCCCTGCGGGATTTCTTCTTCGTAGATTTCGTTCATCTCTATATCATCAACCTTTTTCCTCATCAGGAGATATATTATTGTTGATGCGGTGTAGCAATAGGAGATAACATAAGAAAACATTATGCCGATTATCAGGACCAGCCATACCATTATAATATAAGCGGCTATTTTATAGGTAAAATCTACATCCGAGATAGGGACATGGGCGAATTGTGGAAGATTGGTCAAACCGAAAATCTTCAGCAATTTGAGCCCCATCCCCAATTTGACCGCTTTAAGAGATAAGTAGAGCATCAGAAAGCCGAAAAACCAGACAAAGGCAGTGGTAATTATACCATAAACTTTGGCTACAATGACATACCAGAAGAAATGCCAGGGCTCTGCATAAATATACTGGAAACTACGGGAGACGGCATCAAAGGCGTCTGAAGATTCTACCGCAATAGTGGGCAGGAATAGGTTTTTGCTAAAGATAAACCCTATCAGAATAAAAACCATAATAAAACCGGAAAGCACCGCAAGAGGTAAGAAGATAGACACTAATAGTTCCCCTGCATAAGGAATCAAGCCAACGAATCCACCAATAACATTACAGAGGACAAAGAATAAGAAACCGAGAATAACAAGGATAAAGGGTGAAATAAGGGAGATGAATTTCTTATTAGCGAATGATAAGGCATTTTTTAAGGGTAATCCTTCATCTTTAGTAAGATTAACAGCGGCGATTCTGCTGATAACACCACCAAAATAAGCCCAGACGAGGAATACTAATATACCTATTATTGTGAAGAAGAGATGGACTTTCCAGACATCACCTGCGAGTAAGGTACTCATTGCCTTACGATGCAATTCCCCAAAAGATGAGACATCTTTTATCTGAGGATTGACAAACAACCAGGCAACAAGTATGGGAATAACCACTACCAATATAAGAGTAAGACAGATGGCTACAAAGCCAGTGAACATCTTTTTTATATCCAGTGCCACTGAGAAGCCGTTAAAAATATCCCTGAAGTTTCCATTTAACTTTCTCATATTTTCTCTCCTTTCATCCCGCACATAATTTCTGTGCTGGTTTTTTGACCTTTTTATATATTATTTCCAACAGCGTCAAGATAATAATAATTTATTTTTATTTTTCTATGGCGTATAGATTACCATCATCACTGCCGATATAGAGCATTTGATTTCCCATGATGGGCGTTGAACGGATAGAACCTTTGGTCTTATACTTCCATACTTCTTTACCATCCGAGAGTTTTACCGCATAGAAATAGAAATCCTCGCTTCCGAAATAGACGATACCATCCTTTTCTGATACTGCGACTTCACCGGTGAGAGCACCTTTGGTTCCAAACTGCCAGAGAATATTCTGACTTTTTATATCAAGTGCGTATAAATTACCATCCTGACAGGGAACCAAAAGGATATTAGCGGATATAGTCAGAGGCGCTACTATTTCCCTACGTAGCCGTGATGACCATTGAATCTGTCTCTTTATAAGGTCTATCGCATACACGGTATTATTGGTGCTACCTATATATAAAGTATCCCCTTTCATAATCGGCGAGTTCGGCTTACCGCCTAATGACAACTCCCACATCTTTGTGCCTGTGTTAAGGTCTAATGAATGAAGCATTCCATCTTCAGAAGTTATATAGACCACACCTTTTTCGTCCACCAGCCCGGTAGAAGAGATTTTTGCTTTAGTATTGTAGTTCCACAAGGGTGTTCTATCTTCTCTCATCGCGTAAAGATGTTTATCTGTACTGCCTATCAGAGTAATCTTCCTGTCAGGTGAGAAAAATGCGTCCGCTCTGATAGGATTGGCGGTCTGTATTTGATAAACTTTAACCGGGTCGGAAGAACGAACCGCATATAATTTATTATCATCTGCGCCGAAGAGCACTAATTTATTATTTAATCTGGGTGATGAATGTATCTCCGTAGGAGTATCAGTTCTGAAAGCCCATTTTAGTGTGCCATTTTCTGAATTCAGGGCTTTAAGATAACCATCACGAGTAGTAATAAAAACTGTTCCGTCCACTAAAAGAGACGTGGTCTGTAGAGGGTAACCTGTATCAAATGACCAGAGATGAGTTTTCTCAAGTAAGATGGAAAGATGATACTGTTCATAAGCCCTCACTTCTCTGGTATGAGTAACAAAACCTTTCTTACTCACTGTGAGGGTAGCCGCTCCTTTAATCGGCAGATAGACCTTTAACGGTGTCCTGCCCTGTCGCTTATCATTAAGAAATATCTCGGCAGATGACGGGACGGATTCTATCTTAACAGGAATTCTTGCATTCCGGGCTACTGCTGAAGCAGGATACTTATTTACGAGGAGTCTGATAACCTTTGCGCTTTCTTCTAATTTCTCTGCTTTATCAAGTTCTTTTGCCTGTAAGTATAGTTCCTTTGCAGATGTTAAATATTGTTCTATTGCCAGAGTTTCTTTCTTTATCTCTTCTATAAACTGCTGATAACTATTTGTATATCTGTCGGTAATGTCTGGAGTGCCATCCATTTTATGAACCCTCTCTTTGATGGTAGTCCTTGATTGCTGAACCTTTAGTTCTGTTTCCTGTAACATTTTTAATGCGGTATCAAAATCATTGTCTTTTTGTTTTATCTGTATTGCCTTCTGACATAATTCCTTGAAGGATGAAAGTTCCGCATCAAAAATAGTGCTGATTCTTTTCTCCTTGCTTTGCAGCAGTGTCAACAGGACATCTATTTCCTTCTGGACTTGTGATTTGGTATAGATCGTAAAAGAACGGTTAAATGCCTGACATTTAGCAAGGGCAGAGTCATATTCTTGGTTCTTTTTCAACTCCTCTATATCGTTCTTAAGAATCAGAAATTTTTTATACTGTAAATAATCATTCAGGGCAAAGATGCCAGTAAGACATAATAGCAGCAGAAAAGCACCTGCCAGAATGATTATTTTTCTTCTTTTCCTGTCTGTTTCCAGTTTAATCTTACGCAGGGAATCCAGCCGATAACGTGCATCGGAATGACGGCTATCAACACTCACAACCGTTTCATATGCCTTGATAAGAGTATGTGTTTTCTGTGAAGGTAATCCCCGAATTGCTTTATCAAGTTCCTCTCTGGATTTAGTATATTCTCCCATCTGGAAATAAGCGGATATCAGATAAGAACGCAATTCAAGGTCGGGTTTATAAACAGAAGCAATCTTTTCATATAAGGTTTGAACCTCCTGCATTTTCTTGGAACGGGCATATAGTTTTATTAGTTCCTTGCCAATATTTGCCGCTTCACGGGGCTGATTCTGGAGGACATAGAGGTTGAATAAATTATTATAAAGTTCTTCATCCGATGGAAAGAAAGTAATGGCTTTTTTGTAGGATACCGTTGCCAGATTGAGGTCATTCTTATCCCAGAGCAGTTTTCCTAATTTCTTATATTCAAAGCCGGCATCAGTAGGGCGTTCCAATCTTTCAAGCACCTCGGCAATATTTCCAATAATAGTTATATCTTTAGGATTTGCTTTAAGAGCCTGCTGATAAAAAAACAGCGCTTCTGTAAATTTCTTCTCCTTGAGAAGATGACGGGCATAGTTTTTAACTTCTGCATCCTCCACCTCCCGAATTATTTTTTTCTCCAGCAGACTACTTGCTGTTTTATAAGTGTCTAATGTGCCGATGGATGACTCATCAACAATATCCTGAAGCGTCTTGAAACCTTTAATTATCCGAAGAATCCTCTTCTCATCTTCAGAAAGTGAGATATAAGGAAGTTTCTCTTCATAATCATCTGTTAGTTTAAAGAGAGAATTATGGCTCTTGAAGGAATTTTTAACTTCCTGCCAATTTTTATTACGTTGATTGGTTTTATCAATCAATACTTTCACATCAAGCGTGAGGATTGAAACCGGGTTCTGGTCTGACATAAGAGGAGGGGTAGGCGGGGGACCTTCTACAAATTCAAATTTTGCCTGCTCCCACCTGAAGATATCATATATTTCATCTTCAATCTGGTTATGAATTATCTTTTCAAGGACGTCCTGTTTGATGAATCCGAGATGACACAAGATTTCACCTAATTTGAGGTTAGTGGTCTTCTGGGTAGTTAATGCCTGGGAAAGTTGTGCGGGGGTGACAAGTTTCTTCTTGACCAGTATTTCTCCGATGGGCAGACCCTTGCGCTCGCCTATAGATAGAAGTCGGATGCCATCTTTACCAAAATATATTTCTCGTCTGTTTTTCTGATGGTCATATATTATTAAGGTGCCTTCTTTATCTGAGGCAGTAATCAACTGAAAAACTTCTGATAGAGCGATAAAGGAAATGTCTCCCTGCAATCCCATAATTTTTAGTCTTAATCGCCAACACCCAATTTAGTAAGGGTTTCTCTGGCTATAGTGGCGTCATCGCTGGCGTCATCGCCACCCTGTCTCCAGATTAATTTGATGTCATTAATATTCTGGGTTGTGATTTTATCCTTTTCTCCAAGTTCAACCAATGAGATTGCTGACCAGCCACGAATATACATATCTCTGTCATTAAGCAGTTTCAACAATTCAGGAATTGCTTCCTTAGATTTCATCTTTCCTAAAGCGTAAATCGCATTTTTACGAATCTCATTTATTCCTGCTCTGTATAATACATCCATGAGGTGGATTTCTGCACCGCTGTACTTTTTCTCCAGAAAATCAATTTGGGATTTGTGCATAAGATATTGCTCGTTTCTCACTATTTTAAGCAACTCTGGAATTACTTCTGTAGCACCGAGTTCGGCGAGTGACGAGATAGCAGATTTGCGTAACTCGTTATCCTCTTTTTCTCGTAGAATCTTTTTCAGTTCAGGAACTATTTCTTTTGCGTCCAACCTGCCCAGAGCAACAATAGTTGAATTTGTCATAGATGCCACCGTCTGTAATTTTAACAGTTCAGGGATGGCATCTTTTGCGCCGAGTTTACCGAGTGCCAGAACCGCTTGATTACAGACAAGGTCATTTTTATCATTAAGCATCTTGGTTATCTCATAAATTGATTCTTTATCGCCGAGTTCTGCTAGGGTGAAAATCAGCCAGGCGCGAACAAATCCGCTCTCTTTCTTCAACAACTTTCTGAAATCTGGAATCATCTCCTTTGCTTCAAATTTCCCGAGCATGAAAATAGCCCAGGCGCGTACAACATCTTCCACGTCTTTTAATAATCTCTTAAGTTCAGGTATTGCCTCGTTTGCTTTAATTCGCTGAAGTTCTCTAACAGTAATGGAGCAAAGATAAGTATCTTTATGTCGGAGTAATTTTAACAATTCAGGAATCATTTCCCGTTTGCCGAGTTGACTCAGGGCAATAACTGCCCTTGCGCGAACCAGTCTGTTTTTGTCCTCAACCAACTTGGTCAACTCCGGAATCGCCTCTGTCGCACCAAGTTCACCAAGACATCTAGCTGCTATTATACAAACGTATCTATCCTTATCACCAAGCAATTTAATCAACTCGGAAACTATTTCACCAGAATTGGTTTCGTTACTTATTAAATTAAAAAACTCCTTGTCTATCATTGAGTCAAAAAAAGCATCACTATATCTTTTATATTTTTCTGCTAACAATTTAATTGCCTTTGTCATTATTTTATTCTCGCCGAGTTTTAGGAGCGAATAAGCCGCGCATTTACGGACTTCTTCATCCTCTTTATTATTATCAAACAATCTTGTTAATTCTGGTATCATCTCTTTAGCGCCGATTTGACCGGATGTATAAGCGGCATAGGCGCAAGCAGACTTATCGGTATCGCTGAGCATTCGGGTCAGTTCAGGAATTGACTCTCTGGCTGAAAGTTCTGCCAGAGAATGAACCGCCAGAAGTCTGGCAATGCGGTCATTAGTTCTCATGATCTCGGTCATATTTGCTATGCTTTCGCGCACGCCTAATTTCCCACATACGAAGATGGCTGCATAACGCACCGTATCATTTTCGTCTTTGAGTAATCTCACCATTGTCCTGACAGATTCCTTTGAGCCCAATTCACCTAAAGCGATAAGAGCGGATTCGCGGACATAAGCGGTCTTGTCACCTAACATTTTTGCAATCTCCGGGCTTGATTCTCTTGCAGAAAGTTTTCTCAGGGCATCTATTGCAGCAACCCGCACTGTCCATTCGGGGTCTTTTAATGAGTTCTGTAATTGTGGTATGGACTCTTTTGCGTCCATCTCTCCTAAGGCATAAGCGGACGAACTGCGTAAGAATTCCTTATCAGAATCAAGACGCTTAATCAGTTCTTTTATCGTAGTCGCTCTGTCCTCTGAGGCATTCGCCGATAAAGAAGCAAAAAGCATTATTACTACAGATATAACAATTAATATTCTTCTCATTTTCTTCTCCTAACTTATATCTTCTATATTATTAATAAACTCTTTCCAGAGAGTATATTGTTTATTCTGCATCAATTTTAGAATTTCCCGGTCAAATTTAGGTTTTTGGGGGTTTCTTATTAACTTCATATCGGCTTCATTGGGAAGACGACCACCTTTTCTGGCGTTACACTTATTACAACAGGTTACTAGATTAGTCCATTCACCTACTCCTCCCCGATAACGAGGAACTACATGGTCAATGGTTAAAGCACTGGTAGAATATTTTTTCCCACAATACTGACACTGATAATTATCACGGCAGAGAATATTCTTGCGATTGAATTTAAGTTCTCTTCGGGGCATACGGTCATATTTCAGAAGACGGATTACTCGCGGAACCAATATCTTTAAGGTAGGTGTGTGAACATACTCTCCACTTGACAAATGATTGTTTTCTGACTCCTTGACCCAGTCCCACAAATTATATCCCGCAAATCTTCCGTTATTCTTATGAACAACCTCGGCATTATCTTTACTAAGAAGAACAAAGGCGCGTCTGGCCGAGATTACCTTCAGGGCGATATAATACTTATTCAAAGCCAGTATACTACTGTTAAGAATATGTCCGTCATTATCCGCTTGCATAATATTACGTCTCAAATCTGTGAACCCGCATTCATCATCACAGCGGGACAATTTTAATGCCTTAATTGTAAATAACATATCAATTTATGTCAATAAAATAAGGTTCTCTCCAGAATTTCTCCAATCATATAAATTAAAGAAGAACCTACTTTCTCGGACAGCCCGTATTGAAAAGTTCCAAAAATATTGACAGATTAAAAAGAGTTGCTTACAATAAAGACAAATATTCACCGTTCCCGAATGAAGAAGGGCGTCCCGAATGTGAGCGCCACTCTACGAACCCTGACGCCCGTACGGGCGGAACGGGTAAGGGCACCATGGCGCTTCGGCGCCACTTTCGGGACGGGAAAAGACGCAATTAAGAATTAAAGGATTTTGAGTGTATGAGAAAGAATAAACCAAAGAAAAAGAGGTCTCTAAAACATCAGACCATAACATTTCCCTGTCATCCCAAATATCTGGTAACAATTCGTAGGATTGTAAGCAAAATGTGGCGTGACAATAATCTACCGCTGAAAGAAATGAGAATGGTAACACTGGCAGTGGATGAGGCAGTGAGTTCTATTACTGAACACGCTAAAGCAGTAAAACAAAGTGGTAATATTAATATTCATCTTGATATAAACGACATCAGGTTTAAGGCGGTAGTTCAGGATAATATACCATATTTTGACCTTGATAAACTATCTCAGATAGAAAGGAATACTTTACTCTTAAAAGAAAAACATTACCAGATAGCACTTTATTTAATTACTACTTTGATGGACGAGGTAAGTTATACCTATAAAAAGGGGTTTGAGAATGAGTTACATCTTATCAAGTTTATCAAGGTTTCTCATTAATCGTCCGGGAGAGAAATGATATGCCACACACCAACAACTTACAGAGTACAATTATCAACAGGAATGTATTGCCCGACTCTGCCAAAGATATGGTAAGAACCTCTACTATTGTCAGACCATCAGAAAGGTTTCGTTATTTAGAGAATATCTTAAATTTCTCACCTGATATAATTATATGCGGAGATAGCAACGGCAGGATTGTGGAGTTTAATAAGGGAGTAGAAAAGTTGTTAGGATTCTCTCGTAACGAGGTATTGGGCAAACCAATTGCTGATTTGTATTTTAATCCCCGCGACCGCGATAAGTTGCTGAATATATTACAGAGAATAGGACAGGTGGTAGATTATGAAACAAGACTGAAGACAAAAACAGGAGGAATGATTCATGTGTCCACCAGCGTAGCATATATATATGATGAGAAAGGTAGAGTGGTCGGGACAATCGGTATTGCAAAAGATATCAGACGCAGGAAAGAATTAGAAAAGAAATTGAAACGGCTGGCAATAACTGATGGATTGACTAATCTGTATGACAGAGGATACTTTAATATTGCTCTGCCCAGAACAATTGACAGAACGCGACAGAGCAAAGAACTACTCGGCTGTATAATGATAGACCTGGATGGGTTTAAGGAGTATAATGATAAAGAAGGACACCTTGGCGGAGATAGTGTTTTAAGAAAAGTAGGAGAGATTATTATTAAAACGATACCTCATAAAAACGGCTCGGCTTATCGCTACGGTGGTGATGAATTTATAATTTTAATTTCGGGTAGAAAACAGAACGCTCTCCTATCTATCGCCGAAAAAATCAGGAGCGAAGTGGAAAAGAATTTTAATGGTAAAATCACTGCAAGTGTTGGCGTAACTTTCTGGCAAAAAAACCAGACACCTCATCAGTTGGTTAAAAATGCTGATAATTCTATGTATCGGGCAAAATCATACGGCGGTAACAGAGTCTGTATTTCATGATAGAATATATTTCTGGAGAACTTAAGAGTAAAAGCCCGGCAACGGCTATAATAGAACTTAACGGAATTGCCTACAGGTTATACATTCCGCATTCTACCTATGAGAAGTTGCCGGATAAAGGTATTGTATCATTTTATACTGACCTTGTTATCCATAGCGGTATGCAAGGACCGGGAGAATTAAGGATATATGGTTTCTATTCAAAGGAGGAAAGACAGGTATTCCAATTATTATGTTCGGTAACAAGAGTAGGACCACTTCTGGCATTGAGAATACTTTCTGGGTCTTCAATCGCTCAGATTAAACACGCTGTTGTTTCTAATGATGTGGATTTTCTATCCAGGATAAAAGGGGTGGGGAATAAAACCGCACAAAGAATAGGTATAGAATTGAAAGAAGCATTTGCTGATTTAGAAATAAGCGGAGAACCTGTTAAGACCACAGAACAAAGCACGGTTATTACCGAGGCGGTTCTGGTTCTGGTTGCTCTGGGATACCAACGCAACATCGCTGAGAAATCAGTGAGACAGATATTACAAAAACCAATTACAGAATTGACCACAGAAAATATAGTGAAAGAGGTATTAAAAACAATCTGAAATGAATCTCTATTTGCCACAAAAAAGCGGAGTTATAGTTGCCATTGGATTGCTGGTATTGATACTGTCATCCTGTGCTTCCTCGCCGCCGCCAACTGACCGAAGTGGATTCACCGCAATGGAACACTATAATTTTGGCTTATCTTACCTTGACGATAATGATTTGGAAAGAGCCGAACAATCTTTCCTTAAAGCAATTGAACTCAATAATAAATTTGGAGACGCCTATATTCAATTAGGCATGGTTTATTATATACTGTATGAAAAGGTGGCTTCTTCAAATAATGATGAGATGATAACTAAAAACTATAACTTAGCCTATAATTGCTTACAAAATGGATTGAAATATAGTACTCGGAACCCTCGCGGTTATACCCTTTCAGCACGGCTGCAAATAATAAGGGGACAAATTAATAATGCCATTACTAATTTACTTAAAGCAAAGGATTTTACAGGACCAGACGAAATTGAGGTGGATGCATTAATTTCCTATGAATTGGGTAATTGTTATTTAGCCATAGGTAGACTTCCTGAAGCATTAGAAGAGTATAAGGGATATCTGAATTTAGTTCCTGCAGGAGCGCAACACGATGACATAAAACAAATAGTTAAAGAAATAGAGAAACAATTAGACTCACAGCGTAAAAATAACAGATAAATTCTCCTCCTGGCAACCAATCCTGAATCATACTATATATTGAGTTTTTACCTCAAGGAACCACTACCGATTGATACCTGTATCGTTTCTTATCCATCGCCCCGATAAAAAACACAAAATATTCTTATTTTTACTTGACATTTCTTTTACAAATCGTAAATTACGACATGTAAAAACAGGTATCTTAAATTAAGCCCTTACGGGTAACTAAATAAATATCTACCACGAAGACATTCACCCAGCACCCGTACGGGTGCTGGGCAGGGACACGAAGGGACAACCCCCTGGCCCCCTTTGTTAAGGGGGAATAAAGGAAGAAGTCCCCCCGTACGGGGGGATTATGGGGTTAAATAATATTCTTCCTTTCCCATCCCGCCTTAGCGGGAAGGGGGTTGTTCGTGCCTTTGTGACTTTGTGGTTAGTCTTTGAAATTCCATACAACAAGTTTATGAAAAGAAAACCGTCGTTTAAGTATTATCCCCAAAAACTATACCGTATATCCGAGATTATCCACTATCTTAAACAGAATGGTACAATAATCTCAAGGCAGACCCTTCACAATTATACCCTGATTGGGCTGATAAAAGAAAGTTGCCGGTTACCGGGCGGGCATCGTCTATATGACGAAAGTGTTTTCCGACGGCTAAGCAAAATAGAAATGCTTAAAAGACATAGACATCTCTCAGAAGTTAAAAAAATATTGGAGAAGCCAAAATGAACCCCTTATACAACCAGAATGAAATTTCATTTGTTATGGGAAATTCACCTGCTATGCAGGGAGTCTATCAAACTATCCAGAAAGCATCTCGCACAGATGTGCCGGTGCTGGTTCTCGGCGAGACCGGGGCAGGGAAAGAGGCGGTCGCACGGCTGATTCATCATCTCAGCCATCGTAAAAACAACCTCTTTGTAAAAGTTAATTGTCCGGCTTTCTCGCCTCATCTTATAGAAAGCGAGTTGTTCGGACATGAGAAGGGGGCTTTTACAGGAGCGGATTCAACCCGTCTTGGACGGGTTGAAATAGCAAATAATGGAACACTATTTTTAGATGAAATTGACGAGTTTCCGCTTAACCTTCAAGCCAAATTACTTCATATCTTAGAGGACAGGTGTTTTGAGAGAGTGGGAAGCAGTTTTGCCCAAAAATCTGATGTCAGGTTTATTGTCGCCTCTAACAAGAAAGTCTCTAACCTGATAAAAGAAGGCAGATTCAGGGAGGACCTCTATTATCGGATAAATGTTCTTACTATTTACATTCCACCATTGCGGGAAAGGAAGGAAGATATAATCCCGTTGATTGAACATTTTTTCACAAGCAGGCGGTTTCCGGATATCAAGTCAAAACGGCTCAATCAAAAAACCATAGAAATCATATTAGACTATACCTGGCCCGGCAATGTCAGGGAACTGCTGAATTTCTTACAGAGAATTTCTATCCTGATTAATGAAGAAGAAATAATGCCTGAACATATTACCGATTTACTTGAAAAATATACTACCACGACAAACACCACAATAAGGTCTTTTACCGGACTACCTCTTTATGATGTTGAAAAAGAGACCATTATGTCCACCCTTTCCCATTTTGATGGGAATCTCCGGAAAGCATCACAGGTATTAGGGATTACCGATAGAACCATTAGAAATAAAATAAAACTTTATTCTAATATGTAAATTAACTCTAATCCACCTATTTCCCCCGTACGGGTGGATTAAGGGTGATTTGTTCCTTCTTCATACTTGTTTTTGTGGTGAAGATTATACTTTGTCCGCCGGAGGCGGGCCTACGCCCGTCCGTTGCTAGGACGGATCCGCCCGTACGGGCGA
>JASEHY010000219.1 GCA_030018555.1 Planctomycetota bacterium | reverse complement strand
TTATGAATTAAAGGGTTAGAATGCTTCCATTTTTTGCTCTCTATTGTAGACATAATGTCTTGTAGTTCATGAGGCGGGAAATTTAATTTCTGTTCGCTTGTAAAAAGTAAATCATTCTTTAATTGAGATAAAACAATACCCATTGGAGTAACATCTATACCTGTGCTTTTTATCCCCATAAGAGATGCCTCATGTGTCGCAGTTCCTGACCCATTGAAAGGGTCAAGTAAGATTGAATCTTGATTTAACTTAAAGGCGTTGATTAAGGTTCTAACTACTCTGGGATAAAATTTTCCTTTATATGGATAAAGATTATGAAAGGCATATGCATTGGTATCACCAAATTTATCAACTAAATCAGTATAAAGAGTTGGCTTACCGCTTACCTTTTCTAAATGTGCGATTCTTAATCTGATAAACTCTGAATCTCCTTTAAACTTAACTGTTCTATTTACTGAGTCAATAGAATATTCATCAGTTAGTCCTTGTAATTCTAAATCCAAAAACTCCATATCGGCTAATGTTTGCATCCAAAATCCAAATATGGTATCTCCTTTTGGAATGACATAACTTGCAAATTCTTTGGCATATGCATCCATTATTTCCTCGTAAGACGGGAAGTCATTAGTTCCGAACATGGTCGCTTGTGGTTTTGGTTGAGTTTTGTTAATCATAATTTTTACTCGGAATCCGTCATTAAAGAACTCTGAATTCCGGGGACGCCTTACTTATCTCAATTCGGTATGTGAATTCCGGGGACGCCTTACTTATCTCAATTCGGTATGGTGTCCCCCCGAATTCCTATCGTTTGGGCCCTTTGACCTTTTCTTTACCCGTGGGACACCCTCCAAAGGCGGGCAGGCATTCAACCTCCTACAATGGGCTATGTACCTCGGTTAGATGGAGCCATTTTTCTAAAATCGCCTCCGTTTAATCCGGGGACTTCTCTCTGCGAACCTGCCTGACGGTAGGCAGGCTCTGTGTCTTTGCGGTGAATTTCTTTATTTAGTAATCTTCTCTATAAACTGCTGGGCGGCGTGGAAGTAATACCGCAGCGCCTCTGCATCACGTAGGTCTTTACGGTAATACCCCGCGATATGCAGAGCGTGATAAAGACTATCAAATTCCCGGAAAAGTTTGCCATTATGAACAGCCAGAAACTTGCGCAGGGCTTTCTGATAACCATCCACCGACTTGGGCAACTCTTTTGGAGTTAACCCCCGGCTAAGTAAATATTCATCTATGGCTTCTAAAATCGCCAGATAGGCGGTAGCACAGGACTCGCGCACGGGTTTAAGGTCAGTATAGATATGTCCTTCCCGCGGTGCCTTTTTTAATATCTCCCTCGCATTGTGCAAATAACGTAATGATTCTTTCATAATTATAATACACTCCCTTTATCTGGTAATACAATACACATTTATTATAGTTAAGTCAACTAAGTAATAGTTTTCTCATAATTTACCCTCCCCGATAAAGCGAGGCGATTTCGGTCTTATGGTCAACGATGACCTTGTCTTCCCGTTCCAGCCAGCCCAGTGACTGATGGAACACGGCGTCTGTTAAGGTGACCTTTGCCTTTATCTGTGGTATGAACATTGCCGGACCATCTGCCTTGAGGCATTTATAGATTTCACCTGCCCCTGTGCCAACTACCCTGACCATCTCTTTTTTCACCACTTCGGGTGATTGAGACATTACTGTCTCGCCCTTTTTTATTGATTGTAGCATCTGCTGATACTTTTCCCGGACATCAGGGCGTCTGAGATATGCCTCGTTTCGCAGTGCGGCATAGTTCTCCCGCCAGTTGTCCAAGTCCTTACGACACTTCTCACAGGTGGCTAAGTGATTGAAGAGGTCCTCTCTGGAGATGTCCATTTCCTCGCCCAGGACATAGTCCGTAATGGCGATGCCGTATTTTTTGCAGGTGTGAACCGCATCCCGCTTAGAGGGACACTTGTTTTGCTCTTTTCTCATAATATTATCCTTTCTTAGAGCCAGTTAGACTCCCGATTTATCGGGATTACTGGCTCTTATCCCGATTCCTATCGGGGTTAAATCTTTTACGAATACGATATATTTTATCCTTGAGAGAGTCAACAGATTTATATTTTGCAAACATAGAGTCCTTAAGAATGTCCTTATATTTAATGCCCTCAGCCACCATTTGCATCAGTCCCTGCTCTTCGGGTGTAAGTTTTGAGAGAGCCGCTTTTAATCGCTCCTGCACCCTTTCGGCGTCATCCTCTTGTTTATCTTCGGGCTTACTCCTGACCGGAATATCCGCAAAGGAAAGCGGGAATAAGGTTGAGGTGGTCATCGGCTCTTTGGAGCGGTTTATATCCTGTGTATAGCACTCTAACCGGCTTACTCCATAGAGCCACTTACGAAAAGAGCCCTCACCCCTCTGTTCAAACTTCCTGTCTTTAAGGCACTGCCAGACGACCACAAAAACCTGATGCACCAGTTCATCAATGTATTGGTCATCGTTATGGTAATCTGGGGACACATACTAATTTCCTTGCTGTCTGACTTTGGCTGGACGCCCAACAGCCCTCGGCCTGAAAATACGGTTAAATAACTGCTCTAATTTCTTAA
>JASEHY010000218.1 GCA_030018555.1 Planctomycetota bacterium | reverse complement strand
GTGTCATTGCGAACGAAGTGAAGCAATCTCATCGGGTTTGCTTCGCCCGTATGGGCTCGCAACCGCTCCGCTCCTCGCAATGACACTTTGGGACTCATTGTTTCCCGTTTCGTCCCTACGGGATCCTGTAAGGGCAAGAGTTCAGTAAAAAGTGAGCCGTTATTCTGCCATTTGAGTGCGGGATAAACTCCGAGCGTATTATATGAGAGCGAAAAAAGAGGATACAACGACATTAAAAAAGGGGGGGGGAGAACCTGTCTCCTCAAAGGAAATGGGTTCTCGTTATGACGCTACCACTATCAAGGTTTTAGGCGGTATAGAAGCAGTCCGCACCAGACCGGCAATGTACATCGGCGATACCGGCTCCAGAGGTCTTCATCATCTTATTAACGAAGTGGTGGACAACAGTATTGATGAAGCGCTGGCTGGATATTGCAATAATATCACTGTTCGGCTCAATCACAACAATAGTGTTACCGTGGTGGATAACGGTCGCGGTATCCCGGTTGACCAGCATAAAGAGCAGAAAAAGAGCGCTCTGGAAGTAGTGATGACCATGCTTCATGCTGGTGGTAAATTTGACCACAAGACCTATCGTGTCTCTGGCGGATTGCACGGCGTTGGTGTCTCCGTTGTTAATGCTCTCTCAGAATACCTTGAAGTTGAGGTCTATAAAGACGGCTTAGAGTATTTTCAGAAGTATGAAAGAGGCAAACCGGTGACCAAAGTAGAGAAAAGAGGCAAGAGCAATAAAAAGGGGACGAGCGTTACCTTTAAGCCGGATGCTAAAATATTCCACGAAATCAAATTTAATTACGATACCGTGGCAGGTCGTTTAAGAGAACTTGCATTCCTGAACAAGAGTGTCAGCATAACTATTGCCGACGAAAGAACTTCTCGCTCAGAGACCTTTAAATACGACGGCGGCATTAAATCTTTCATAGAACACCTCAATCAGAATAAGAAAAAAGCACATAGTGACATCATCTATTTTGAGAAAGAGTCCAAAACTGACGGTAACATTATCTATGTGGAAATCGCTATGCAATATAATGACACCTATAGTGAGACGCTCTTCTGTTTTGCGAACAATATAAATACAATAGAAGGCGGGACGCATCTGAGTGGATTTCGTACCGCCCTTACCAGAACCTTTAATAACTATGCTAAAAATCAGGGCTTGTTTAAGGAAACAGAAAAACCACCTATGGGGGACGATTACAGAGAAGGACTTACAGCCATCATCAGTGTTCGGCTCCCTGAGCCGCAATTTGAGGGGCAGACCAAGACCAAATTAGGCAATCGCGAGATTGAAGGCATTGTCCAGACAATAGTTAATGATGGGTTAGCGACCTATTTAGAAGAGCATCCTTCCACTGCCAGGGTAATAGTTAACAAGGTAATTCTGGCATCTCGGGCGCGTGAGGCGGCACGCAAGGCAAGAGACCTGACAAGAAGAAAAGACGCACTTTATAGTGGCGATTTGCCCGGCAAACTGGCTGATTGCTCATCCAGAGAGCAGGAGGTGACCGAAATTTATATTGTTGAAGGCGACTCCGCAGGTGGCAGCGCCAAACAAGGTCGTGATAGAACCTTTCAGGCGATTCTACCCATTAAGGGCAAGATTCTCAATGTGGAAAAGGCACGGATAGAAAAGATGCTCTCGCATGAGGAAATCAGAACCATTATCAGCGCACTCGGGTGTGGAATCGGTGTGGAAGAATTTGACGCGACCAAACTCCGCTACGGCAAAGTTATCATTATGACCGATGCCGATGTTGACGGCTCTCATATCAGAACCCTTCTTTTGACATTCTTCTATCGTCATATGAAAAAGATAATGGAAGATGGTCATCTCTACATCGCTCAACCACCTCTTTATAAGGTCAAATACGGCAAAAAAGAGGAATATGTTATTAGCGACAAGGAGATGCACGAGAAACTCCTCTCTATCGCTCTGGAGAATACCAGATTGATGGTAAGGACTTCCAAGAAAAATAAAATCTCTCTGGAGAAAAAAGACCTCAAGAAATTAGTTGACAAACTTACCCTGCTTGAGGAATACATCAACGGCATTCAGGTGCGAGGGGTATCACCGCTTAAATATTTTCGTGCTGTAGATGAAAAGACGGGTTACTTCCCTTTATACTATACTAAATTGTCCGCTCGCTTTGGCTCAAGTGGACAGAACGGAACCGGTGGAGAACGGGCAGCAGGACCAAAGATAGAAGACGAAGAAGGTTTCTTCCATACTGATAGCCAACTGAACAAATATATCCGCGAGAAGGAGAAGAAACTTAAGAGAGAAATAGTGCTTCTGCCACAATATGAGGATTTTTCTATACCTTCGTCCGACCCACAGTCCCGCCAGGGCGGGACAATGGGCGACCTGTCCGCCAAGGCGGATAACAGTAGCAAATCTCCTGCCCGAAAGGGGAGGGGTGAGAAAGATTCCACCAGGGCTGCGGTTCCGCAGATTCCAGATGACGCACTTGGTCTTAAATATATAGAATTCTTCCAGAATAAAGAAATAACAGCACTGGTAAAAGATATAGAAAAACTGCTTCCTGATATATTTGAGATAACTTTGTATTTAAGTCGGGAAGAAGAAGG
>JASEHY010000217.1 GCA_030018555.1 Planctomycetota bacterium | reverse complement strand
TAGAAGAAAAAGAACCGGTCATTGATTCCATAGAAATAATCGGCTTGAATGATGTTAATCTCCAGACCGTATTGAATAAAATACAATCCAAAAAAGATGGATATTTCTCAGCAACAATCCTTGAAGATGATATTCGTCGTCTTTATGAAAGTAACCTTTTCCTTAAAATTGATTGGAAGATAGAGAAGATTGAGGAGGGAAAGAAGGTAAAAATCATTATTACGGTAGAAGAATCCGCACCGATTCAGGAGGTCAAATTCAGCGGCGCCAGGAGTCTTGGTGAATTTGTATTAAAAGAAACCATTAAAATGAAAGCGGAAGATTCTCTTAATAATTCACTTATTAAGTCTGATATCAAAGAAATCATAGAGAGATATCTGGCAAAGGGCTATTATTTTGTTGATGTTACTCATCAGGTTGAGGATGGACCAAAAGGCAAGATTCTTTCTTATATCATTCGTGAAGGTCCTCAGGTGAAAATTAAAGATGTTATTTTTAGTGGTAATAGAGCATTTCCACTTTATAGAACATGGTTGTTCTGGTCAACCTCTTTTCTTCATAAGGCAATGGTGCAAACATCTGGCCATTACAATGAGAGAGAACTTATGCTTGACATAGAGAGACTCAAGAAATTCTATCGCGATAAAGGATGGCTTGATGTTAATCTCTTTGTTGAGGATATTACTTTTAATGATAAGAAGAACAAAGTTACCATTACTATCCATATTGATGAAGGTGAACAATACAAGGTCGGTAACTTTAATGTTTCAGATAATAAAGTAATCAGAACAGAAGATATTCTATCTAAAATGAAATTAAAAGAGGACACTGTCTATGCGACGGAGAGTATTCTCAAAGATATCAATACTATTAAAACCCTCTATGGCAAACTGGGCTATATTGATTGTAATGTAGAAATAAAGACGCATTTCCCTGCGAAACCAGCCACCGTAGACCTGACTTATCAGATTATAGAAAGCCAGCCGAGTTATCTTGAAAAGATAAAGATTGCCGGTAATGATAAAACTAAGGATAAAGTTATCAGGCGGGAAATGATTATTTATCCAGGTGACCTGATGGATTATGGATTAATAAATACGAGTCTTGAGAGAATTGCCCGTACCCAGTATTTCAAGGGATTAGATTATGAAATAGAAGACACCGGCAAGCCAGGCAGGAAGAATATTGTCCTTAAATTAAGTGAGACTACAACAGGAATGATGAACTTCGGTGGTGGCTATAGTTCAAATTATGGATTCAGTGGCATTATTGAATATAGCCAGATGAATTTTGACCTTGCTAATCTTCCCAAGAGTTTTGGAGGATTCTTTACCGGCAAATCATTTGCCGGCGGAGGACAGACTCTGAAAATCTCCTGGCAACCCGGCATCCAGGCATCTCGCTATGGAATATTTTTCACCGAACCTTATGTCTTTGATAAACCTTTCTCATTTGAAATGAATATCTCAGGGTTTGAACGTAGTTGGGCGAGTTATACAGAAGAAAGAGACAGTGTTGGTTTTTCCATTTCTCGTCGTTTCTGGAATACCTGCCGTATAGGTATGGGACCTCAAAAGGAGCAGATAGAAATCTCTGATGTTAAATCAACTGCACCGCAGACAATTCAGGAACTGAGTGGTGATAAAACCCTGCAGACAGTTATGGGATTTATTGAACAGGACACCCGTGACCGTTGGTATTTCCCACGAAAAGGATACCGCATCAGACTTTCTGAAGAATACACGGGCGGAGTTTTAGGAGGAGACTTTGATTTTACCAAGACCTTTCTTACTGTTGAGAACTTTAATCCTTTATTGGACATCTCTGACGATAAAAAAATCGTCCTCGGATTGACTACTACTATCGCACAGATTGAAACTATGGGTGATACAGAGAAGGTCCCATTTTTTGAGAGGTTTTATGCCGGTGGTTTCAGGAGTATACGAGGTTTTAGGTTTAGGAGTATTAGCCCTAAAGAAAATGGTGTCTCTGTCGGTGGTAAAATACTATCTCTCTTTAACAGCGAATTAACCTGTCCTCTTTATACCGAAGACATAGGCCCAACCAAAATGGAAATTGTCAGACTTGCTGTTTTCTATGATGCGGGCAATGCGGTTAATGGTTGGGATGAACTCAAATGGGATAAGAGCAGAACCTTTACTGGTTATGATACAATCATCAGAACCTCTTTTGGTTATGGGCTAAGGTTTCAGATAGGTCCTATTCCACTCTCTTGGGATATTGCTTATCCTATAAAAAAATTACCTGATGATGATATCCAACGTGTCCAGATGAACTTCGGATTTGGATTCTAAAAACTGGTAAATATCTGGAGATTTGTTATTATAAAGAAAAATATAAAAGACATCCTATAAGGAGTCAAGGAAAACCACGCACCTATCCTCCGAGATGGGTGCGGGATAAGATACTGTAACGCGCTGGCATCCCTGTGGGAACGTCATCACTAACAGTATCTAAAAGGAGAATGTTATGAAGATAATGAAAATTACAGCAGTTTTGGTAATAATAATTGCAGTAGGGTGTTACTCCGCCATTAGAGCACAGGACGAACCTTTGCCTGGAACAAAATCTCCGCCACCTGAGACGAAATCGCCCCCACCACCTGAATCTCC
>JASEHY010000216.1 GCA_030018555.1 Planctomycetota bacterium | reverse complement strand
GTATTTACTGGGTTCGCTGTCATTTGCCCCTAAAATTTATGAATAATGCGGGGTAAGGGTCTGTGGTTACGAAGTTTTTTATATGGTTAATCAACTGCTGATATGCCTTTTTTAATGGTGGGTTCAGGGTTAATCCAGCCGCACGGTGATGCCCTCCGCCGCCTAAAGGACGTACCAATTTGTCTGCGTCTATCGGCTCTTCAGCCCTGATACTCACCTTTATAAGTAACCGACCTTTTTCTGTCTCTCTAAAGAGTAGTGCAATCCTCACGCCTTTTATTGTTCTTAAGAAAGAAAGATAATTCTGCGAATCGCTTGGTGTTGCTTTGTATTTTCGGTACATCTCTCTGGTCAAAACACTCCAGACAACCTTTCCTTTCAATGCCAATCTTGCCCGTTTCAAGCATTCTATCAACAACTTCATTTCACCTAATGTTTTCTCCTCATATATCTTCTTGTAGACTTCTCTAATTTTCACTCCTTTGCGAATCAACTCAGCCGCTATCAGATGGCTCATCGGTGTTGTTGACGAGAAACAGAAATGACCGGTATCGGTATCAAGCGAAACATACAAATTAGTCGCAATCTCTTTATCAATCTTTATACCGCTTTGCTTAATAAGTAAATAAACCATTTCTCCCACTGACGAGCGTTTATAATCAACCCAGTTTATATCTCCGAAATTGCCATTAGAAGGATGGTGGTCAATATTAATAAGAAAAGGTCTATTTCTTCTGTTCAGAATTCCTCTAATACTTTCCTCCATTTCTTCCAGCCGACCCAAACCGCCCGAATCCACTATGAATATTACTTCTATATTATTAACAGGCAATTTATCACCTTCTCGGAAGACCTCAACCTGTTTTGCACCGGGCAGGAATAATAATTCTCTGCCTATTGAGACGGGATTAATTATCCGCACCTTTTTGCCCATTCTGGAAAGCATTCTCGCCAGAGATAATTCTGAACCTAAACAATCACCATCTGCCCTGGCATGTCCGGTGATAAGAAAATGTCGGTGCTTTTTGACCACCCGCAGGATTCTATTTATAAGCAGATTATCTTTCATCACTATCATAAATTCTTGCCGTATAGGAAATTATAAAAGGCAACCACCCCGAAAGCATTCGGGGTGGTTACGAAGTTTTCTTAACTTCCTAAACCACGATTCCTCTCACATATTTATTCCCGACCTCTTTTATTCTTACTCTCACTATCTGATTAGGTTGTGGGTTCCCTTCCACCTTAACCCTGACATATCGTTGTGTAAATCCTTCTCCGGCATCTTCTACGAGAACCTCCTCTTCTTTACCAACGAATAAATACCTATACCTTAAAGACAACTTCTGTGCAAGATTATTCAATAAAATGAATCGTTTCTTAATGGTCTCTGGCGGAAGTCTATCCTTCATCTCTTCTGCTCGTGTTCCCTTACGGGCGCTAAAAGGGAAAATATGCACCTTACTAAACCCAACCCTTCTGCATATTCCCAGAGTCTGCTGAAAATCATCAGCACTCTCACCCGGAAACCCCACAATTATATCCGTAGTAATAGAAGGGTTTTCTATGCTACCTTTAATAAACTCAATCCGCCTTATAAAATCATCTGCCTTGTAGTTTCTATTCATCTTCTTCAGGATTCTATCGCTACCGCTTTGCAGGGGTATATGTAAATGCGGGCAGATAACAGGGTTCTTTGCCATCCTGTCTATCAACTCATCGCTAACATCATTCAACTCAATAGAACTCAGCCGCAACCGTTTCAATCCCTCAATCCCGCTGACCCTTTCTATCAGTTCAACCAGACAGGGATAACTACCTAAATTAACCCCTGTTAAAACTATCTCCTGATAGCCATTTCTTACTAACCGTTTCATTTCTGATTCTACTTCTTCTGGGGGCATACACCAGATTTGCGAGCGTAAGAAAGGAACGATACAATAGGAACAAAAGTTCTTACATCCGTCCTGAATCTTCAGGAAAACCCGGGTGCGTGCGACGTCATCCCGAATGTCGTGCGTAATGCGTCGTACGTTGTGCGTTGTACGTTGTGCGTTGACGCCTGACGTAGGACTCGCGACCAATGACCCAACTATCTCAGGAATCCGGTTCTTCTCATTATTAAGAACCACTATATCGCTACTACGAACCAGTCCTCTCACTACCTCTAACTCGGCTTGGGCATAACAGCCGGTAACAATCAATCTTGAGTGAGGATATTCTCTAATAAGCCGACGAATCAGTTTCCTTGACTTCGCCGCAGAGACCGATGTTACAGCACAGGTATTCAAAACACATATTTGCGTCTGAAATCTCGTCCCTGACTGCCGACCCCGAAGGCTTTCGGGGTCAGGCAGGTCAGCACAGACCTTGCTTCTTATTTCCTCCATCTCTGCCTGATTCACCTTACAGCCGATACTGACACAATTTAGCATAAATGCAATTACGATAAAGTAACATTTATAAAGAGACCAGGAAACCAAGATTTCTTTTCTTGGTAATATATTAGCGGATTGAAGCCATAGATTCCACAGATTATTCATTAAATCCGTGTAATCTGTGGCTTCATTTTACGCTTTTCCACACATCAACTAATTGACAACTCTCGTTGATGCCTATCTTCATCCCAGTTCGGCAC
>JASEHY010000215.1 GCA_030018555.1 Planctomycetota bacterium | reverse complement strand
ATGAGGAGTCTGTTTTCATCAAAACCTACAAAAACATTTTTCAGTAGACCCTACCATATTTAAGCACCTTATGAATAATGCGGGTTAGAAGTAATCCCGATTTATCGGGAGCCCCCCGACGGATGGCAGGGGGACTTCTAACGGGACAGGCAGAGGCGAGAAGGAATACGAAATATTACACTTTTTCTTTGAGTTCTTTGTGTCTTTGTGGTAAAATCCCGATTTATCGGGATGAATAAAGCGGGATATAGAGGAACAAAATAGATGTCAGAAAGACCAATCTTGAAGTTTATTATAGAGTCATTGTTATTCTCTTCGGAAAAGCCGTTGTCTATTTCTCGCATCAAGGATATAGTGGGGGGGGGGGGCGATAATGCCGCGCAGGGTTCATCTGCGGAACCAGCAGAGATAAAACAGTGTATAGAGGAATTGAATAATACTTATAATGCCAATAGCAATTCGTTCATCATTCAGGAAGTGGCAGGTGGATTTCAGTTAAGGACAAGACCGGAGTATCATCAATATATTAGTGAACTGCATAGACGTCATTCAGAAGGTGTTTTATCCAATGCGGCGTTAGAGACGCTTTCTATTATTGTTTACAAACAGCCCATAATAAGGGCTGAGATTGAATCTATCAGGGGCGTTGATTCCAGTGCGATTATCCGTGGCTTGATGGAAAAGAAACTGGTCAGGATTGTCGGCAGGGCAGAGGCATTAGGCAGGCCTTTGCTTTACGGAACGACTAATAATTTCCTGGAGTTGTTGGGGCTGCCTTCTATCAAAGACCTGCCTAAAATAGAGGATGTTCACCCCGTTTAGAAGTCCGTTGCCGGGGGCAACGGCAGTCGCCTCTGGCGACTTACTTCTAACGGGGTTCAGCCAGTTAGAGAGCGTTTAACACAAGAAATTAAACACGCCCTATTAAAACGCCCCGACGGGCGCCCGTTGCTAGGGCGGGCGTCCGTAGGGACGAATAAGACCGAATAGGACGAATCCCACGAATAATATTATCCCGCCGTTTATAAGCCGTCAATTTGTGTAATTCGCCTAACTTGCCCCGTTAGAAGTGTCCAATAGTGAGTAATTAGATTTACTCGAAAGATTATTCCTGTGTTTGTGTTCACTTCTAACGGGGTGAATGTGATTCGTGTTTATACTTACAATTCACTCCCCCTGAATAAGGGGGGAGTAATAAGGAGATGTAAAAACTATGCTACGAAAAATTCAGAAGTATGAGAAAAAGATTCTCTTCGGAATAATGGTCTTTGTTGCCCTTTCTTTTGGTATCAGTTGGCAGATGTTAGCGCTATTTGAGCGAGATAAAATGGAGAAATATTCGGGCGAGATTATGGGGAAGAAAATCACTAATGAAGAATTCAATCTCCGTAGATATTACTCCTCTATCTGGGCTCAGTGCTGGCTACAACAGTTTAATAATAACCCGCTCGTTCTTACCTTTATCCCGCCTTTTGATATGGTGGATATAGAATTATACCACAAGAAGAGAGAGGAGTATTTTAATAATGCGGTCTGGGTCTGGTTAATCTTTGAGAAGATGGCAGATAAAAACGGTATCCTGATAAGTCCAAATGAGATTGTAGATTATATTAAAAACAGGTTGTTCATCTTCAGCACCAAAGAAGAGGGCTTTGTTAAGGAACGATACCTGATGATATTGACTAACTGGCAGGTGTCAGAGATAGTTTTTGAGCGGGTAGTCGCGGATTATCTTAAAACAATAAAGTATCGTGAGATGGTGATGGATACTCTGGTGCCAGATGTAAAAGAGGTTTATGAAGATTTTCTCACTAAAAATGAGGAGATTAAAATAGCATGGATTGCCTTTGATAGCAGGAATTATGCGCCCAACATAACCATAAAGAACGAGGATGAACTGATACAATATTTTGATGAGCATTCAAAGAACTACGAAGTGCCTGAGAAAATACAGGTTGAATATATTATGGCTTCTAACGAGAAGGTGAAAAAAGAACTGCCACCACCTACAGATGAAGCAATACTGAATTATTATACTAAAAATAGAGAAAGGGTTTTCCCAGATAAAACCCTACCGCAGGTCAGAGGTGAAATAATTGATAAACTCCTTTCCGAGAGTGCTAATGAACAATTGTTAGAAAGAATAACCACAGCAGAAGAAAGAATTACTCTGCTGGAATTACAAGGGAAAGAGATAGATTTCAAGGATATTGCCCAGAAATTCAACCTTGATTATCAGATGACGGGTCTCTTTTTAACTGATAATCTGAATGAATTAGAGAAAGAGTTAGGAAAGTCAAGTTTGTTCACCAGACAGGTTACCACCTTTCAGGAGAAAGAAATCAGCCGCACTATCTCCACTGATAAGGGACATTTTATCTTCAGGTTGTTAAGAAAACAGGGTGTTTATCTCCCTAAATTGACTGACCATCTTAAAGAAAAAGTAAGGTATGATTATATCAAAGATAAATCAAGCGAAGGTGCCAGAACATCAGCAGAGAAACTTGTCCAGAGTATAACCGATAAGGTTAAAGAGGAGATTTCTGCCGACCTGTCTGCCGTCCCACTGGGACAGGCAGGCGAGAAAGACAAACAGAATTGGGATGAAAACTTGAGATACAAATTAAACAGAAAATGGTTTGAGAAATGTTCCACCCCGCCTGAGGCGGGTCTCCC
>JASEHY010000214.1 GCA_030018555.1 Planctomycetota bacterium | reverse complement strand
CATAGGCATCAGTTTTCTTTAAGGTATCTATCCATTTGGCTAATTCTTTGATAGGATTATTACTAATGTTAAAGATTTCTTCCAAACTTTTTGTCATAAATTTAGAATATAACTCTGCCTCAGCTTTAGCGGGATTGTCAAAATACGGCGGGATGGAGCGTGGTTTTACGGTGATTGGCTTGTCAGGTTCCCAAATCATCTCATAATCTACTTTTTCCAGAATAAACCGAGAACGAAATTGCTGTACCTTAAATATTTCAGGGCATTTGACAAAGCAGGCAAATCGGATGACCTTATTTTTCTCTAAGTCATAGAAGGTATCGGCACATTTTTGCAATTGCCCGATTTCTTCTTCCTTCTTTGATTTCTCTTCATCATCAGCAGAGTGGACAAACAGAACATTATTTCTCGTGATAACTAACCCGAGCAATATAATTACTAATACCAAATAACGCATATATCCTCAGAAACAGTTAGGGATTCCGACTCGTCGATGCGGAAGACCGTTACTGTTTCTTATCCCGACAAATGTCGGAATATTCCTTTACTCTTTATAGGATGTCTTTTACCTCATTAGTATATTATCCTGACAATTTCGTAGTTAAGAGCACCAGCCGGAACATTTATTCTAACTGTATCGCCGACTTTATGTCCTAATAAACCCTGTCCAATAGGTGTAGTAATAGCGATACGGTTTTCAACGAGGTTTGATTCGCCTTCTCCTACCAGGGTAAATTTCTCCTCCTCTCCTGTATCAAGGTCTTTGACCAGCACCTTTGCACCGAATGCAATTGTATTAGTATCTATCTGTTTAGTAGTAACAACTTCTGCTCTACTGATTTGGTCCTGGACTTCAGCAATCTGGCGGTCAAGGTGCCAAAGTTCCTCACGGGCTGAGAAGAATTCGGCGTTTTCAGAGAGGTCGCCCATTTCCCGGGCTTCACCCAGCCGTTTTTCCACAGACGGCCGTGCTTGATTAGTTAATTGCTCAAGTTTTGCCCTGAGATTCTTGAGCCCTTCTGCAGTCATCGGTATTTTGTCAGCCATAATAATATTCGTAATATATTAGCCAGATGCAAAGAAGAGAACACGAATCACACGAATTATACAAATCCCACCCCGAAAGCATTCGGGGTGTTATTCGCTCTATTCGTCCTATTCGTGTTTAGTATTTATCTGTATTTAGTTCAGACGGTTAAATAATTACAAATTATTTCTGTAATTCCCTATCTGCTTTTTCTATCTCGTCCTTTTTGGATTTCTGGTATTCCTGTATTTTCTGGACGAGTTGCTTATTATTAAGGGCGAATATTTTTAGAGCGGCAAGTCCCGCCTCTTCGGGCTCCAGAACAAGCATCGGGCAGACACCGGAAGGCATCCTGATAGTAGAATAGAGGTCATTACCTGCGAATTTGTCGCTGTAAGGCGGGCAGGCAATCACGGGTCTGTACGTGTTCGCATCTGTAAAACCGCTCAGGGCATTGCTTCTGCCGGCAACAGTGATAAATACCACCTCGTCCTGTTCGTATTGTTTAAGGATGTCAAGAGCATTAAGCGGCACTTTATGTGCAGAAGCAATCCTCATAATACATTCCACATCCATCTTTTTTATAGTGTTGGCAATCTTCTGGGAGTGTTCCACATCGCCTTTAGACCCCATAATAATAACTACTCGTTGCATATTTACTCCTTCTTAACCATTATTATTTACATATCCTTGTAGCGTCCCGATGTTACATCGGGACACTCTATCGTTTGATAAATCAAACCGCTACATAGTTCTCTGTTCCTCTGTGGCTAACTCAGAGGTTATTCTTCACATAATCAACCGCATTATGGAATATAAACATCCCATCAGGAAAATCAATCTTTTCCCGCGTCCATCGTGGATGATTGGTAACATCCTGAAACCGTTCAGGGTGTGGCATCATCCCGAGAATTCTGCCTGTGGTATCGCATATTGCTGCAATATTATCCATTGCTCCATTCGGATTCAGCGGGTATTTAGCGGTAGGGTTGCCCGAGGAATCCGCGTATCTAAAAACCACATGGTCATTATCAATAATCTTCCTGAGGGTTTCTTTGTCTCTGGTAATAAACTTGCCTTCTGCGTGCGCTACAGGCAAATAAAGAACTTCCTTAGAGATATTCTTTGTGAATGCACATTTACTGGAGATTTTTCGTAGATAGACCCAGCGGTCTTCATAGCGGCCAGAGTCGTTGGTAAATAGTGTTGCTTCCTTTACAGGTTTCCTTGTATTGGCGCTCAAGCCGGGCAGGAGTCCTGTCTTGACCAGGACCTGAAACCCGTTACAGATACCGATTATCAATTTGTTATCTTCTATGAACTTGCTTATTTCATTAAGTAGTCGTTGAGTAATCTCATTAGCAAGGACAGTGCCTGCGCTGATATCATCGCCATAGGTGAACCCGCCGGGAATTGCGAGAATGTGGTATTGATGTATCAACGACGAATTCTCAAGCCATTGATTTATGTGGATAGTATCGCAAATCGCACCTGCCTTGCGGAAGGCAAAAGCGGTTTCTACATCACAGTTTATTCCCGGCGCCCTTAGAATAAATACTTTGGGAATATTCATATCACAAGAAAACTTCGTAACCACAGATTACACAGATTTCACTGATTATTATTCTTTTAGCAATGAGCCTGTTGCACAAACCCTTAGA
>JASEHY010000213.1 GCA_030018555.1 Planctomycetota bacterium | reverse complement strand
TCCTTCAAGACTACTTCCTACATCCTTCAAGACTACCTCCTACATCCTTCAAGACTGCTTCCTACATCCTTCAAGACTACCTCCTACATCCTTCAAGACTACTTCCTACATCCTTCAAGACTACCTCCTACATCCTTCAAGACCCCATCCTATTTCCTTCAAGACTACCTCTAAATGGGGCGGTAGGTTTTAATTTGTGAGTTAGGCATTAATTTTCCAGATTCACCCCGTTCGGAGTTGATAGAGGGGACTTTTGGGGGAATTCCCCGAATTCACGCACTCCAGTTACTCCTACCTTATTATATATACGTCCAACCCTTACCCTTACAGGACCCCTAATCGGGTCAGGATAAGAGCCAGTCCCTCCCCCGATGGACATCGGGGCAGAGGGATAAGTTCCCAACTGGCTCTAATCACCCACCTGTGGTTACAATCTTGAACGGTTTAGTCGCACGCATCAGAAAGAGTAAAGCAAAGCAGGTGTCGTAGATATTACCATTCCACGAGCCGTTATCGTCTTGCTTTTCCACCAGAAATTTAGCCCCCTCTAAATACCAATCCTGATTGCCAAACTTCTCCTTATCAGAAAGCATTCCAAATCGTTCCATCGCATATAAATAATAATAATGCCAGACAGGGCTCGTTCCCGGATTCTTCGTTACCGTGAAATTCTCTATAATCCATTTCATTGCGTTATTAAACCATACGTCTTTATTACCGGGATGAGGTTCCTTGAGATAATGTTTCAGGATAATCAGACTACCGATTGCGCCCATTGTCATAGAGCCATAGCCGGGCGAAGGCACCACTCCTCTCGCTGAGTAGCCCCACGAGCCATCTTTATCCTGCGAATTCAGAAACCATTTCTTGGCTGATTGTAACACCTCATCCTGCGGATAGACCTTTGCCTCTATACACGCCCTCAATCCTAAAACCGCATATTGAGTATTAGAATTATCACCTGTTGGTGGTCCTTGGGGCTTGGCGTTTATTCTGATAGGTTCCAGTTTTATCGCTTGAGTTGAAGAAGAGGACGGCTTTGCTTTAGACGTCTCGCTCTTCCTTCCATCACCGGTAATTACCACCTTGCCCTTACGACCTGTCCTCTCCCATCTGGGCGACGGCTTCTCGCTCCCATACGACCACTGACCATTCTTACACTGGTTCTCTATCAGATACTCGGCACAATCAGCAATCCGCTGCTGGTAGGTAAAGCGGTCAATATGTTCTAATGCCATTGCCTGAAGCGAGACATGATAAACTTTGTCCAGTGGCAGCTCTGTTACCCGTTTGATAAAATCATCCCAGTTCTCATTCATCCCCACCCCGCAATGCCCCAGAGTATATAAAATCAAATCCGCAAATCTCATCGTATGCTTTATACCCTCGTGGTCTTTCACGGGCATAGCAGGTAAAATTGTAAGGGTGATATAAGTAGAAAGATATTCTGTGCCGAGAGTAATCGCATTATTTATCTTATCCTGAAGTTCAGCAGACACCTTTTTCTTGGTATCTTCTTTAGAGGCGGGCTGGGAATAAGCGGTCAGACAGAATAACCCCGCACATAAAATATAGAGAGTGATTTTTCTGGTAATCATTGTAATTATTATATAATATAAAATAGTGGTGTCAAGAAAATATAAGGAGCCAGCAATGTCCACAGCCGACAACAAACTCACCCCCGTCTTCATAGATGCCTTCAACCTGGATGACGCCTGGTTTCAGGCATTAACTAAAATCATTGACCACGGATATATTTATACCATAACCAGAGGAAGTTTTGCAGGTCAAAGACGGCTGGAATTTGATTTCGCATTCATTCACATACGACAGCCCTCGCACAGACCGATTATCCCTCTGATGCCGGAGGGCTCTGAAATCCCACCGCCCACTTCTATGGACTATGTCCAGGAATATATGAATTATCTCCTCAGCGGTGATAAGAAAGAAGGCGAGGATTACACCTATGGCGAACGGCTCGTCTCACCAAAGGTAAAAGTTACCAGCACTAACTCAACGGCTGGCTCTTTTGAGAATATTGTCAGAGAGATGCCCATCACTGTCAATCAGATTGAAGAGGTAATCAATATTTATAAGAAAGAGGGGTTCGGCACGAACCAAGCGGTAATGGAAATTGGAATGCCTTCAGACATCAAATTAGCCGACCCGCCCTGTCTTCGGATTATTGATACCCGTGTGCGTTATGGCAAACTACACTTCGTTATCTATTTCCGTTCCTGGGACCTCTGGGCTGGCTTTCCTTCTAACCTCGCCGCACTACAATTACTCAAAGAATATATGGCACAGGAGATTGGTGTAGAAGACGGCGAGATTGTTGCCGCCTCCAAAGGACTACATTTATACGAATACTGCTGGCAATACGCCCAGAGCAGAACACATAAAACCGCCCCGAGACTGACCCGAAATAAATTATAGAAACCACAGATACACACAGATGGACACAGATGATTTCTACCCGTTCGGGTTCTGCTTCGCATCCTGAGTCCCGATGGCTATCGGGACGAAGGGTCGTCCCCCCCGAATGCTTTCGGGGAGGGTCGAGGGATAAGGAGACCATGAAATCAGTCCCGAAATCTTTCGGGATTGGACTCCTGGATTCCTTATAAGAATTCTTTGTGACCTTGGTGTCTTTGTGCCGCCCCCTTCGCCCGCCTCGCCGCCGCCCCGAAGGGCGAGCCTCGCCAAAGGCGGGAGCGAGA
>JASEHY010000212.1 GCA_030018555.1 Planctomycetota bacterium | reverse complement strand
GGCGGCAGACGTTTGTTTGTCTACCGATACTCTATGTGTCATGCTGTCCCGAATGCTTTCGGGATCAGCATCCCGAAACAAGTTCGGGACGGCGTCTATAGACCCTGATCCCGAAAGCATTCGGGACAGGGTGACAAGAATGGGACTTTTTGGACACCCTGTTATAATTATTATATCAATCCCGTGGCAAAGTCAAGTATTTTCTTATATTTTTTCTCAAATACTCCCTTATTTACCCCCCTACTACCCCATTATCTATCCTCATATAGCCCTATTTCTACCCTTGACTACCCCTGAAATATCCTGACCATACTCCTGACCTACCCAGTACTTACCCCCCGCCCTCCCTACCCGCTCCGCCGCCGCCCCGAAGGGCGAGCCTCGCCAGAGGCGGGAAGCGGAGGCGAGGCGAGTGGGAGGGCGAGGCTCCCGCCCCGCCGAGTCGGGGGGCGAGGTTCGCCCGTAGGGGCGACGCCCCTTTGGGGCGGCTGACCATCTCGTCCATTCTGGGACTAACTCCCTGCCCCCGCGTTCCCCTTATCCCATTCTCTGGAGGTAGAGAGTGGGTTGGCAATTTCGTCGTTTGAGGGGTTTGAAAATGCGCCATCTGTGCCGATGATTTGGTTAGACCTTAACATGACTTAATACCATAACATCATCTTGGGGGATAGGTTGTCCCTCTGTTTTAAGCGCTGCCAGATGCGACTCAATGGCGTCTTTGGTATTGGTAACTGTTTCCTCTATTGTCTCCCCTTGTGAATAACAACCAGGAAGTCCAGGCACTTCTGACCAATAGCCACCTTCCTCGGCCTTGTGAATTACAATCATATACTCCATAATAATTTATCTCCTTTATAAAAACTTGCTGAATTCTTTTTCGGTCAATCCGGCTCTACGAATAGATGCTTTTAATAGACCTATCTTAAGTTCTTTATTTCTGCCCGGGATAGTAATAATCATTCCGTTAGGCATTTTAATATTTACGTGGTCTCCCTTACCGCCCGGTCGCTCTACTCCACCGGCTCGGATGAAGGACTTTATTGCTTGCGACCCTTTAATACCTCTTAACTGCCGTCCATCCATAATGTAATTATATCAGGAAACCCTGTTTTGTCAACATTTATTTTCTTAACTTTGCATCTTTGATTTTTCATTCACTACAACTTATATCTCAACACCCACACCTATTTCCCCCAGTGGGAAGTGTCCCGCGGGCCCAAATTGTTGGCATATGCTGATTTTTAGAAAATTACGGACTGTATGTCAAGTAAAACAAGCGTTTACTGGCTGTGAATGTGTCCCACGAGGATTAAGCGTTTACTGGCTGTGAATGTGTCCCACGAGGATTATTTGCGATATCTTACAAAGCACTAAAATAGCCAAGTCCAGCCGGTGGGAAGTGTCCCCCTCAACCTGTGAAGAAAATTATACCGAAAGAATTATCTTTGTCAAGAGTTATTTTGTTTTATCTGGTTCGTTGGGTGTTTTGCTGTCTGTTGCAGGTTCAAATAGTATTTCTTTCAACCATTCTTTAATGCAATACCCCATATAAAATGTATAACTCGCCCTGTTTTTGACGTCAATTAATTGGATATGATATACCTCAAACTCTCTAACAGATGTCCCCTCTTTTGATTTCAACGTGATTGTGTAATCCGGTAGTATTCTGATACTTGATTCATTATCTATCAAATCTATCAAATCTGGCGTCCGTTTTAGTATCCAAGATAACTCATGTAACACAAATGCGAATTTATATTTATCGTGCTCTCTATTTAAAATGATTGTTTCTGGTTGGTAGATCATACCCTCCTTGATAACAATAGAATTTATATCGTCAATTTTTAATCCTCCTATTTTTTGTATACTATCAAGATATTCTTCATATTGTTTATTTTCGCTATTCTGCCAAATAAGATAGGAAAGTATTACTACTATGATAACAAAAAGGTCTATCATAACTCTCGTGACTACTTTTAGTAATTTTCTCATATTTTACTCCTCTATTTTAGTTCCGGGGACACAATACTTATTTATTTCCGGGGACACAATACTTATTTATTATAATTCAGTCTGGCCTGCCCGCCTCTGGAGGGCGTCCCTCGAATTATGCTAATCCCTCATTCTGCTGGGTTCACTTCAACCATTATCCTGACCGGTTCCTCTGGTTCAGGGACATCTTTAAGCCCTTTGAGCATCCCTAAAATAGTAGAGCCGATAAAACCTTGGACAAATCCCTTAAGCGGAATAAATTTGCCATTTACTTTAATCTGAACCAACCCTATTCTTTTCTTTTCGCCTGACATATTTAATCCTTTCTTAAACACGAATCACACGCCCTATTAAAACGCCCCGACGCCCCGACGGGCGCCCGTTGCTAGGGCGGGCGTCCGTAGGGACGAATAGGAACGAATGTCACGAATAATAAATTAATTCATTCGTGCTATTCGCCGTATAAGTTTACCCTGTCCTTCACAGGATCCCGTCGCCCTCTACAGGGTGACCCTGGAAGGGTCAGAGGGATAAGGGACTGGATCCCGTTAGGGATAAGGGTTCACTGCAAGCAGGCACACCCCGTTAGAAGTATCTGGTTTAATAATACCAAAAACATCTACGTCTCTAACGGGGCTTAACGGGGCTTGCAATTAGGATATAGTTTTAATAACACGGTCGCCTTCGGCGACCTACTTCTAACGGGGTTCACCCCGTTAGAAATGTTCGCAACTATAACAATATTATATTCGCTATGTTGTATTATACTCGGTAAC
>JASEHY010000211.1 GCA_030018555.1 Planctomycetota bacterium | reverse complement strand
CTGGGGCTATCTGTGTAATCTGCCCGTTCCGCCCCCATACGGGCAAGCTGTACGGGCGGCAGGGTTCGTAGAGTGGTTAGTTTTTCTTGACACCATAATCTTTCGCTGTATAATGAATCCTATGCCTTATATTTCAGAACTAAAAGAGTATATCGGTCAGAGCGTAACCATAAAGGGATGGCTCTATAATGTCCGCTCAAGTGGAAAGATTCTCTTTCTGCAAGTAAGAGATGGAACAGGCATCGTTCAGGGTGTTTTATCAGAAAAGGATGCTGGGGGTGCCGCCCATTCGGGCGTCGCCCCGCCGGGCGAACCTCGCCCCGAAGGGCGGGAGCCTCGCCTTCGGCGGGAAGTTTTCCAGCAGGCAGGTAATTTGCCACAGGAGTCGTCATTGATAGTTACCGGTCAGGTGCGAGAAGATAAGAGGGCTCCGGGCGGTGTGGAGTTGACCGTTTCTGCTCTTAAGATAGTTCATATTGCCCAGCCATACCCGATAGCGCTCCAGTCTCACGGTGTGGGCTTTTTGATGGAGCAGAGACATCTGTGGTTGCGCTCCCGGAAACAGATTGCTTTATCACAATGTCGCGCCCATGTCGTCCGCGCTATTCGTGATTTCTTTGATAACCAGGGCTTTGTGCTGGTGGATGCACCTATTCTGACACCATCTGCCTGCGAAGGGGCATCTACTCTTTTTGAGGTTGCTTACTTTGATAATAAGGCATATCTTACACAGAGCGGTCAATTGTATATGGAGGCGGCTGCAATGGCTCTGGGTAAGGTCTATTGCTTCGGGCCAACCTTCAGGGCAGAGAAATCTAAGACACGAAAACATCTTACTGAATTCTGGATGGTTGAGCCTGAGGTTGCATTCGCCGGTCTGAATGAGGTTATGGACCTCGCTGAAGGATTGGTCTATTTTATAGTGCAGAGGATTCTCTCAAAGTGTCAGGAGCAATTGAAGATATTAGAGAGGGATATAAGAGTTCTTGAGAAAATCACAACGCCCTTCCCGAGAATGAGTTATAAAGAGATGGTGAGTTTGTTTATCAAAGAGAACCATCCATTTGTAAGCGGTAGTGATTTCGGGGCGCCTGAGGAAGAGTTTATCGGACAGCGATTTTCTCAGCCGGTTCTTATTCATCGTTTCCCGATGAAGGTCAAGGCATTCTATATGAAGGCAGACCCTGATGACCCGTCGGTTGCTTTATGTGTTGATATGATTGCGCCAGAGGGTTATGGTGAAATCATCGGCGGTGGACAGCGTGAGGATGACCTTGCGGTGCTGGAGAGAAAAATAGAGGAACATAAACTACCAAAAGACGCCTATGAATGGTATCTTGATTTAAGGAGATATGGCAGTGTGCCGCACGGCGGTTTTGGATTAGGGGTGGAACGCACTGTCGCCTGGCTATGCGGTAGAGAGCATGTCAGAGAGTGTATTCCGTTTCCGAGGATGCTTTATAAGATATATCCTTAAAGTACGAAACACGAAATGGCGCAAACAGGTGAAATGATACCCTTACCTTTCGTCCCGCCTGGGCGGGACTCAGGGTCTAACTCGCCCGTACGGGCGAGTAAGAAAGGAAGAAATACCAAGATGTTAACCGAAGAGCAGAAATTGATTCAGGATACGGTTAGAGACTTTGCCCGTGAGTTTGTGGCACCCCGCGCACGGGAGTTGGATAAGAGCAAGGAGTTCCCATGGGAGAGTGTCCGCAAGATGGCTGAATTGTCCCTGATGGGGATTCCATTTCCTGAGGAGTATGGTGGTGCTGGGGCTGACAAATTAAGTTATATTATTGCTGTTGAAGAGTTAGCACGCGCCTGCGGGTCAACCGCTATAACCCTCGCCGCACATACCTCTTTGGGCTCAAATCCAATTTATCTGTTCGGTGATGAATCACAGAAGACTAAATATCTTGTCCCATTAGCAAAGGGAGAGAAGATAGGCGGTCTTGGTCTTACCGAAGCCCAAGCCGGTTCAGATGTCAGGACTATTAAAACAACAGCAAAGCAGACTACAGGTGGGTATTTACTGAACGGTAATAAGATATTTATCACCAATGCTAATGTCGGCAGTATCTTTACAGTGGCTGCTAAGACTGATGATAAAATCAGTCTTTTTATTGTGGAGAAAGGGATGAAGGGGTTTTACAGCGCCAAGCCAGAAGATAAATTAGGACTCCGTGCCTCTGACACAGGCGAACTTGTCTTTGAGAATTGCTTTGTCCCTGAAGAAAACCTTCTGGGTAATAAAGGAGAAGGATTTAAGTATTTGATGAAAATACTTGATGCGGGGCGGATTTCTATAGGCGCACTTGCCTTAGGGCTGGCACAGGGTGCCTTTGATAGAGCAATACATTATGCTAAAGAAAGGAAACAGTTTAATACACCTATCTGCGATTTCCAGGCAATCCAGAATATATTAGCCGATATGGCAACCGAGATAGCAGCATCCAGACTTTTAGTGTATGATGCGGCACAAAAAGCGGACCAGGGGCTTCCTTTTATAAAAGAATCCTCTATGGCGAAACTATTTGCCTCTGAAGCAGCGATGCGGGTTACCAGAAATGCCATCCAGATATTAGGCGGTTACGGCTATACGACAGAGTATGAAGTAGAAAGGTTTTACCGCGATGCCAAACTATGTGAGATAGGCGAAGGCACATCAGAAATCCAGAGACTTGTTATCGCACGCCAGATTTTGGGGAAATAGCCCAGCATATAACCTCTACTTTGGGCTACCCAAGTTGAAGGTTATGTGCTGGGCTACTTTATG
>JASEHY010000210.1 GCA_030018555.1 Planctomycetota bacterium | reverse complement strand
GAACCTCGCCCTGGTGGGCGGGAGGCTCGCCCTTCGGGGCGGCGGCGAGGCGGGCAGATATGGTTTTGCTAACTGATATAATCTTTCGCTGGGGAGGTGTTTCAAGTAATGACTGTTCATCCATGTAAGTTTCTTAAGATTAAACTGTGCCGGCTTATCCTTTACCCGTTCAATGGTGAACCGCTTGATAATCTCGTCTCTGCTCATCAACTCCGTATCATCGCCCGGCGACCAGCCCAGAAGACTCAGGAAATTAAATAATGCCTCTGATAAATATCCCGTTTCGCGATATTCACTGACCGAAGTATGTCCGTGTCTTTTAGAGAGCCGTGAGCCATCTTCGCCCATTATCAAAGGAATATGGGCAAATTGTGGTATTGGTTTATCTAACGCCTCGTAAAGAACAATCTGTTTAGGTGTGTTTGAGATATGGTCATCGCCTCTGATGATATGAGAGATATTCATCAGGGCGTCATCAATCACGCAGGCAAAATTATAGGTCGGGAAACCATCAGATTTAATCAGAACCACATCGCCCAGAATATCGCTCTCAAATTTTATCGTTCCGTGGATTAGGTCATTGTATACGATTGACCTGTTCTGTGGCATCTTAAAGACAATAGCCCTACCCTTGGTAACATCATCCTGATAGAATGCTTTGCCTTCTGTGAGGAGTTTCTGGGCGTATTCGGTATAGATAGCCCGTCGCTCACTCTGGAAATAAGGACCTTCATCCCATTTGATACCGAGCCATTCTAAACTTTCAAAGATTGCCTTGGTTGATTCTTCGGTGGAGCGAATCTGGTCAGTATCTTCTATCCTGAGAATGAAAGTGCCGCCGTGATGTTTAGCGAAAAAATAATTATACAGGGCTGTTCTGGCACCGCCGATATGAAGGAATCCTGTCGGACTTGGCGCAAAACGAACCCGCACTTTTTCTGACATAAGCCACAGATTACACAGATTACAGCCACAGATTACGCCCCGACAACCATCGGGGAATGATTTCGGGGCAGAGTGGCTAAAGTTACTTCAATATATTAGCGATTTTCTTGTAATCACTTATCCTATTTATATTAAAAATCCCTGCTTTCTTCAACTTTATTCTTCTGACTTTTATCTTGTCAAAGAAGTCAATTATTTTATGGTTACCCTTTCTGATTTGTCTGAGGATGTGCCTGGTGCAATTCTTGGAATAAATAGCACAGAGCGGTTCCATCCCGCTGGAAGTTTCAGGTATGACGACATCGTAATCTTTATAGAGCCGTAACATCCGTCCGAGCAACTTTGGTTCTATACGTGGCATATCCACAGCAATAACGAAGATATATTTGGTCTGTACTGCTTTTAGCGCCGAGTATATACCGACCAAACTGCTATAATTCCTGAATCTATCTCTGACTATTCTAATACGACTTACGCCCCCACTTGTCATTCCTGCGTAAGCAGGAATCCACCCCTCTTGGGAATTACTGGATTCCCGCTTTCGCGGGAATGACACAAAGGGTGGACATCTCGTAATTGCGTAACTCGTAAGAAGATATAGATATGGTTTAGGATTTTTAGTGGAGATGATTATCCGACTTGCAGTGAGCCCCGACAAAGTCGGGGTAAACTCCGCGAACCTGTGGAAAAATCTGCTTAATTTCTCAATAAGGATTTCTATGAGCGGCTTTCCGTTTATCTCAAGAAATGCCTTATTTCTGCCAATCCGACTGCTTTTGCCACCGGTCAGAATAACCGCGGTAATCTTATTCTTTCGCATTTGTTTTTATGTAATATATTAACGGATTGAAGCCACAGATTACACTGATTAAATCTGTGTTATCTGTGAAATCTGTGGTTCCAGTTTTATAATTCTATCGCTTTCAATTTATCCTCTGTCAACTCGCATTTCATCCAGTGATTTTGTTCCTTTACAGGGATACTCTGGACTTGTTTATTCGTCAGAACCAGAATGACTCCGCCCTTAACCGGCACCTTGCGATAATGCAACTCAACAAAAAACCTATCTCCCTCTTTGACACGATGCATACTTACCAAGGTCTGATACTCGTAATAATCCTTCCGACTGCCCACAAATCCATCGTATGCACTATCCTTGATGTAATAGGTCTGGGGGTCATTGCGGTATTTATCAAGGACATAACTCCAGAAGAAGAGCGGTCTTGCAGTATAGATGCCTAAGGAATATCTCCTCTTAATCAGATAACGGTTGACTTCATTCCTGATAAAACGCCATACTCCGGCAACCTTGGTCGCGGGAAGCCGGCCATCCTTTACCAGACGATAAAGCGTCTTCCTGTTCACGCCTAATGCCTTAGATGCCTCAGATGAACCCATCAGACCACCCTCAAAATCCATTCCTATTATATGATGTGGAACAACTCTATCGCCGCAGAGAAATTCTTTGACCTCATCCTTGGGAAATCTCCACCGCCCGCCTGACATTCTTGCAGTGAGCGTAGCGAACCTGACCGCGGACAATTTCTTGTCCCTCACCAATCGGTATATGGTCCAGCGGCTCAGGCCTAAATACCGGCAGACCTCATTGACGCTGAACATTCCTGGCTTAATCCAGGCAGAAGAAGTTCCGGCACGCATTCTATCAAGGACACCCTGCTCAAAACACCACTTTCCCAGAGCCCGACTGGCAGGCAGTTTGCCGGCTCTAATCAAGCGATAGATAGTGGCTCTTGAAACCCCTAAATATTTACAAACATCCTTTAAGGTTAACATATATACAGGTATTAACCAAAAGTTGTCATTGCGAGGTCACCGAAGGTGACCGTGGCAATCT
>JASEHY010000020.1 GCA_030018555.1 Planctomycetota bacterium | reverse complement strand
AACTTTTAACTTCTAACTTGTAACTCCTAATTATTCGTGTTTAGTATTTATCTGTGCCTACTTCAGTCGGTTATATTTTGGCAGAATTTTATTGCTTATTTTTATAAGGCAGATAAAATACTTAGAATGGAGGTATAAATAATGAATAAAACAGGAACTATATTATTTTTTATTACTATGCTGGTTTTCTTGCCACTTTCTTTTTATGAGAGGTCGGGATTGTTAGCCCAGGAAGATGAGCAGGATGTCCAATTCAAGGAATTATATCGCGGAGGGATAGAGTTGGTAAAACGGGGCAAATACGCGGACGCTTATGAGTCATTTGAGAAGGCATTGCGGCTTAATCCCTCATCAGACCTGGTGCGTTTTATGATACAGGAGACCGGAGATTTGATTCTTAAGGAGATGTTAACTAATCCCGACCTGCGTCAGACTGCCTTGCGGATTCTGGAAATCGGTAAGGGTGCGCACCAGCGACTCGTCCGTTCACCTGAACAGATAAAGGCACTCGTGGCAGAGCTTGACGGTCCTTTTGATAAGAAATGGGGTGCGATAAATACGCTCTCTGCGGTGGGTCAAAGGGCGGTGCCATATCTTATTGAACAGTTAGCGGATAAGTCTGATATAAAACGCGCTACCACTATGCTCGCATTAGAAAAAATCGGCTCCGAAGGAGTTCTACCGCTAATAGAAGCACTGCACAGTAAATCGATGATGATAAGACAGAATACGGCAATAGTTCTGGGTGTTATCAAAGATGAGCGGGCACTGCCGGCATTGAAAAGGGTCTATGAAACGAAAGAGGAATCAGACGAGGTAAGGAAATTTGTATCTGAAGCCCTGCAGAAGATAACCAGAATGGATGTTCGTATGCTCAATCCTGCTAAACAATATTATTACGAACTGGCTGAGAAATATTATTATAGCCATTCGTCAGTGATGATAAATTTGTATGGTGAATATGTTTTCTGGAGGTGGAACGATGAGACGGATTCATTAGAGATGACGGAGACGCCTGACTTTGCTTTTAACGAGTTGCTATCTGAAGAATGCTGTTATGATGGGTTACGGCTTGATGATACTTATGAGCCACTCTGGTCTTTGTTGCTCTGTGTTCTTTTAGCAAAATATAATGAAGCGGATTGGGCATTACAAACAGCAATGAAGAAGAATAAAACAGGTGAGATTGCAGATGATGTGCTGAAGAGACTCCAGTCGGATTTATTAAAGATGCAGGAAAACCTTACTACGAGTTCCCTGGGCAGTAGGAGATATCTCTATAAAGCACTCAATCGCTCTCTGGGCGATAATAATGCGGATGTGTCGGCTTTGTGTCTTAAGGCGCTCGGAGAGGTCGGCAGTTCCAAAGACCTGCCTACTATTGCTGTTAAAAAGAAGGATGTTATCCCACCAATCGGTACGCCTATTGTAGAAGCTCTGATTCATTCTGATAAGAGAATAAGATATGCGGCTGCCGAAGCCCTGATTAAAATAAATCCACCTGAACCATTTCCCAATGTGGACAAGGTTATCCCCATAATAAATGATGCGCTGGGCGAAAGCGGCGTCAGAATCGTGCTTCTGATTGAGCCAAGTCCCGAAATACGCACCTCCTTGAGAGGGGAGTTGGTCAGACAGAACTGCTTTGTAACCGAAGCACTTTCAGCAGAAGAAGGATTAAAAATGGCAAAGAGATTTCCCACCAAGGATTTGATTATACTTAATAATAAAACCGCTAATGAGGTGGTTTTCAGCGTTGATATTCTCGTGAGAAAAGAGAAATATTCTGAGACGGTTTTTGATAGTCTCAAAGATGATATCCGCAGCAGAGGGATACCTTTGATAATGACAGGTAGTAAAGAGGATTTAGAAAGAGCAAAGAATATCTATCAGGATAAAGTGGATGCTTATCTTCTGACACCTATAGTAGATGATTATAGTGGTCTGGTACAGGGGATTAATCTGGCTTTTCAGAGGGAAGATATTCGGAATGATAGCAAGATGCGTGCCTTACAGGTCTGTGCCGGTGCGGCTACTGCTCTGGCGAATTTAGATTTGAGGAATACTGTCTTTCCTTATCGTCAGACAGTAGCGTCTCTGATAGCGGTGCTGGAAAATAGACCTGACAATATAAGATTATCAGCCCTTCAGGCATTGAGTCGCTTTGCAGACCCATTAGCCATAGAGGGGTTGACCAAAGTGCTGGTTAATAAAGAGAACCTTCTATCAATAAGAATAAAAACAGCCGAGGCGCTGGCAAGTATATTCAGAAGCAATCCTGAGAGTATTACTACTGAAACATTTGACACTCTCAAGAGGAGTTTCAGAGAAGATGAACCTGAAGTAAAACAAATAGTTGCGGTGGCGCTCGGGAATGCTAATCTTAGCCCGGCACAGCGCAAGGAGTTATTTGAGTTGAGCAGACCTGTTCTTCCAGGTAAATAGACATAGATTTATGAATAATCAGCCCTTTTCTAATAGGAAGCCAGCATCCAAACCACAAGGAACGGCTTTTCCTGGTAAAAACCCTCAGCCACCACCCGTCGCCCAGAGATATCCCCAACCCCAAAGACATGCCCCTACTCGGCCGGTCGGTCAGCCAGTCAGACCTGTAGGTAGGCAACCCGGCATCCCGCAAAGACAGTCATCCCTTCGGGGTAAGCCAGTTACTACAAATTCTCGCCAGGTCAATTATAGAAGAGAGGAGCCAGAACCAGAAACTCCGGAAGGGAATAAGAAGAAGAACCTTTTATTTATCGGCGGAGGCATCGGCTTGGTTGTTATCATCATTATCGCATTTGTGTTATCAGCCGGTTCCACCCAGAAGGCAAGAGAGGAAAGCAAGAGAGAAATAGAAATGCTTGATTCTGCTAATAAATTGTTTAAGGACAGAGAATATGACCTGGCATTGGAAAAATATCAGAAGTTTCTGAAAGAGTTCAGAGGTTCTAAATATGTTAGCGAGGTGAAGGATTCTATAAAGAAGATAGAAAAGCAAAAAGGCAAAGAACAGGAATCAAGAAGGTTGTTAAATGATTTAATACAGAAGAAGAAGGACTATCCGACTAAAGACTATCCTGAACTCTTAAAAGAATATGAGAGTTTTGTTAAGGAATATGAAGATACCTCGGTAATCCAGGATGCCAGAAATGAAATGAGGGTAATTAAAAGGATAGTTGCTTCCAGCCGTACTGAAGAAGAGAGCTACCTGTTTAACGAAACCCGGGCGCTGGTCAATAATCTACGGAAGAAGAAAGATTATGATGCCGCAATAGAAAAATGGAAGATGTTTCGTAAAGAAAACCCTTCACTGAATGAGCGTCAGCGGAAAATGATTGAGGACGATATTGAGGAGATTCGGAAAGAAAAAGAGAAGAATTCTGAGAAAAAGTGAACCGTAACCCTCTTTTATTCGTTTATAGTAATATATTAGCCGAATGAAGTCTGCCTCAAAGTAGGGACAACCTTTACCCGTTCCGTCCCGAAAGCGTTCGGGACGTCAGGGTTCGTGGAGTGGTTGTCCGCCTTTTCGGACTTCAATCGGCTAAATAATTACCGTTTATATAATCAAGGAGGTGCCTTATGCAACCGAATTATAATTCTGGTCAGGAAGAGGTTGAAGTTCAGGAAGGGTCTCTGGCAGAAAAGGCGCTGGCACAGAAATTTGATTTTAATCTCTGGTTGCAGGAACAACTGCATAATGCACCATGGTGGGGTATATCTCTGGCTTTTCATATCTTCTTGATTCTCATTCTTGCTTCTATACAAGGTACCATCGACACTCGTGTTGAGGTTGAAGTCGTCGTAGCTATGAATGAGGACAAAGAAAAAGAGATAGAAAAGGTGGAGGAAGAAATAAAAGACGAGATTGAGGAAGAGGTAACAGAAACAACCGAAGTGTCTGAGGAGATTGTGGAAACGGATGTGGTAGCCGAGTTTGATACAGATAGTCCTCTGACGGGGGCGGGTGTTTATGATGCAATTGGTATCGGTGGCGGTCTTGGTGGTGGAAGACGAGGCGGTCGGGGTCGGGGTGGAAAGAAAAGCGAGGATGCGGTTCTTGCCGGTCTTATCTGGCTTGCCAAACACCAGAATCCTGACGGCTCCTGGGGCGCTAAAGCATTCCAGAACCAATGCAGGGTTACTAAATGTGCCGGACCAGGTCATGATGAATTTAATATCGGACTTACAGGATTATCAATGCTTGCTTTTACAGGAGCCGGTTATACCCCCAGTTCCAAAGACACCTATGAGGGTATCCGTTTTGGGGATGTTGTCCGCAAGGCATCAGCATATCTGATAAGTATCCAACTTTCTGATGGAACATTTGGCGGAGTTAAGGACGGCAAGTTTCTGTATAACCAGACACTGGCTGCTTATGCCCTCACAGACCTTTATGGATTGATTATGGATAGCCCTGCGGGGATAGCCTATAGAAAACCCGTAGAAATAGCGATAAGATATCTCATAGAAGTTCAGAATCCAACCAAGGCATGGCGCTATCAGCCAAAAGATGGACAGAATGATACCTCTGTAACGGGCTGGGTTGTTATGGCTCTCAAGACTGCTGAATATGCTAAAATACCTGTCCCACCCGAGGCGTTCGCTGGTATCAAGTCATTCTACGATGATGTTACAGACCAAAGTTATGGTAAAGTCGGTTATACCTCGCTTGGAAGTTATGCTTTTCTGGTGACTGAAGACCCGAGAAATACTGTTGCCCAACCATCACTGACCGCCATAGGTGTAATGGTGCGTATCTTTATAGACAGGAAAACCACAGACCCCTTAGTAAAACTTGGTGTCCAGCAGGTCTTAGCAAGTCTGCCTACATGGGATACCACCCGGCGGGGTGTTATTGACTACTATTACTGGTTTTATGCGTCGTATTGTCTGAATCAATATGATGGTCCGGATGGTCCAAGTTGGAAACAATGGAATGAGAAAATGAAGGATGTTCTCTTAAAGAGTCAGAAGACGAAAGTAGATGGTTGTGCTAACGGCAGTTGGGACCCACTTGATAGATGGAGCGAAGAGGGCAGTAGGGTTTATTGCACCGCTATTAATGTCCTGACATTAGAAGTCTACTATCGCCTCGGCATAGCTAAACTCAGCAAAGTCCCGTTCTAAAATCAGTTTTATCTATCATATCCTATAAATTTCTTGTAGTGCCAATTTTCTTGACGAGCAAATCACAATAATTCATATAGTAGATATCAACCAAAGGTTGTCAGTGAAAAAACCAATTATTATCACTATAGATGGACCTGCCGGGGCGGGGAAAAGTACAATTGCTAAATTACTGGCAGATAAATTGTCTTTTCATTATCTTGATACCGGTGCATTATACCGGGCAATAACCCTTAAGACACTCCGTGAGAATATTCTTCTAAGTAACGAACAAGCCATCATCAGATTACTTTCTCAAAGTAGTATAGAGATAAAATATTCTCCCAGCAGTAAATCCGCAAGGATATTGCTGGATGGCGATGATGTTTCTAATGATGTTAGAGCGGCTAAATTGACCGACTATGCGTCACAAGTATCTGCCTTAGGGGCGGTCCGAAGAGAGATGGTGAAACTACAGAGGAGATTAGCCCGTGCAGGAGATATTGTCTGCGAGGGACGGGATATGGGCAGTGTTGTTTTTCCCAGGGCGCAGATAAAGTTTTATCTTGACGCCTCGCTTGAAAATCGCTCTAAAAGACGCTATAAAGAAAACAAGTCTTTATTTCCAAACTCAAGATTGAGTTATAAGCAGATACTTAAAGAAATAAAACAACGTGATTATCGTGATACTCATCGTAAGGTTGCCCCTTTGATTAAGCCTACAAATGCCTTTTATATAGATACCACCAATTTATCCATTCCTGAAGTATTGAAAAAACTTATAGGAATAATAAATAACAGATTGCGTTCCAAAAAATAGTAATTTTATTTGCTATTTTTCTGATTGTGTGTTATATTTTATAGTTCACAAGATTGGTTGTCTACTGGCAATAATTTTCTTCCGGTTACGAGTATATGGAAGAAACAATATACCAGAAAAAGGAGGTAGTTTATTAACTTCTAATCATCAAAGTTATCTTGACCCGGCATTGATTAGTTTTGTGATAAACAGACCGGTTTATTTTCTTGCCCGAAAGGAGTTATTTGAGGCGAATAGACTTTTTGGCTGGCTTATCAGCCAACTCAACGCTATTCCGATAGAAAGGAAAGAATTTGATTCCAGTGGCGTTCGTCGGGCAATAGAAATACTACGAAAAGGGAAACTTCTAATAGTATTCCCTGAAGGAACCAGAACCTTAAATGGTCAGATAGGTGAAGTGAAAAAGGGAATAGGGCTACTCGGAACCAGAGCAAATGTCCCTTTGATACCAACATTTATCAATGGTGCTTATCAGTCCTGGCCCAGACAGCATAAGTTACCCAGACGACTGACTCAGATAACGGTCAGTTTTAATAAGCCCCTGTGGCTTGATAAAAATAACACTCAAGTAATCTCGCAGATTTGGGAACAATTATCCCGGCGGGACAAGAAAGGAAAAACAAACTGATGAATATTATTTCGGCTTTTCAAAAGTATGGTGTCTCAACAGAGGCAATTGACGAAAAGATTAATGACCACCTCAAAACCATATCTTCTAATGCAGATACCATCAAACTATACGAAAAATCTCTACCAGAGTTAAAATCTCATACGATTGTCAGAGGAAAAATAGTTAATATTACTTCAGGTTTAGTTATAGTAGATATCAGTTATAAATCTGAAGGTTCTGTGCCTCTGGACGAATTCAATGAAAAGGATAAAATCAAAATAGGAGACGAATTTGATTTCTATATCATTGAGGTGGAAAACGAATTGGGTGTGATTGTCATCTCCAAAGCACAGGCAGACCGGATGAAAGGATGGGATCAAATAGTTAAAGCCGCTAACGAAAATACTGCAATAAGCGGCAAGGTTGTTAAGAAAACCATAGGCGGATACCTGGTTGATGTGGGTGCTCTTGCTTTTCTCCCTTCATCGCAGGTTGACATCCGCAGGAATGCTAACATCAATTTGCTTAACCAAAAGATAGAATGTAAGATTATCAAGATAGATAATCAACGTCGTAATGTAATCGTCTCTCGTAAGATTGTTATAGAACAGAAACGAGAAGAGATGAAGAAAAAGATTTTCAGTGAGATGAAAGAAGGTGATGTCGTAAAAGGAGTGGTTAAAAATATCGCCGATTTTGGAGCATTTGTGGATTTAGGTGGTCTGGACGCTCTTCTTCATATAGGTGATATGTCTTGGCGGAGAATAAGTCATCCTTCAGAAATAGTGGTTCTTGAAAAACAGATTGATGTTAAAGTATTAAAAATAGACCCTCAGAATGAAAAGATATTTGTAGGACTCAAACAACTTACGGAGAACCCCTGGGGAAAAGTAGTATCTAAATATGAACCAGGCGTTAAAGTGAAAGGTAAAGCGACTAATATTTTACCTTATGGCGTTTTTGTGGAGTTAGAACCGGGCATAGAAGGATTACTTCATATCTCCGAAATGTCATGGACAAAGATAAATACTCATCCTTCAGAAATAGTTGCTATCGGTGATATAATAGAAGTTGTTATCCTGAAGGTCAATGTTAATAAACAGGAAATATCTTTAGGAATGAAACAATTAGAAGCCAATGTCTGGGTTGATATAGAAAAGAAATATACAGTAGGTATGAAGATACAGGGCAGGATTAAGAATGTTACCCCTTACGGCGCCTTTATTGAAATTGAGGAAGGTATTGACGGATTGATTCACCAGTCCGATATGGTTTGGACAATGAAGACAGTCAAACCATCAACTATCATTAAAAAAGGCGATAAGATTGAGGCAGTTATCCTTTCTATTGACCCTTCTCAAAGGCGAGTGTCATTGGGTATCAAGCAACTTTCGTCTAATCCATGGGAAACCACTCTCCCAGAAAAATATCCGGCAGGGAAAATGATAGAAGCAAGAATACTCAAACTTTCTAATAAAGGACTGATGCTGGAGATAGAACCGCAACTGAACGGGCTATTACCTCTGACTGCTGCCAAACCAAGCGAAGAGGAGAAAGAAGAACTTCTGGATATTTCCTTCAGCATTACTGCTGACGAAGCAAAAGAACTGCAAACTAATCAGCATATTAAAGTGGAAGTGGTAAAATTAGCCCCCAAAGAATGTGTGGTGTTAGTTAAATTGCCCGACTCTCCTCGCTCCAGCGCCCGCTCCGCCTCGGCGGAGACGAGGCGAGAGAGCGGAGCGGGAGAGAAAACAGCCGAATAATTATAAAATCTATATAAAAACTTGATAAATAGTTGTATTGGTAGTACAATTATAATAAATGTAATACTAACAGGCGGTTTTTGTGAGCATATAAGCATTCGTTATATTAAAGATGACCGAATTAGCAAGAATTGGTATTTCGTTAGAATCAGAATTACTTAAAGAATTTGACCGTCTTATCGCAGAAGAAGGATATCCCACTCGCTCCGAAGCCATTAAGTTATTGATAAACTCCGCACTGGTAAAAAAACGATGGCAGAAATCAAACAATCAGGTCGCAGGTGCTATTATCTTTATCTATAATCACCATAAACGCCAACTTGTCAATAAGATGATGGATGTCCAACACGATTTTAATAAACTGATTATTTCTGTTCAACATATCCATCTTGACCACAATAACTGTATGGAAACGGTGGTGGTAAGTGGTAAAGTAAAGGATATTCTGAGTTTGGTGACTTCTGTTAAAACCATCAAGGGAATAAAACATTCTGACCTTATTATGACAACCGCAGGATAAAAAACAGATATATTTTTTGTATATAGGTAGCACGATTATTATAATTGTAATATTATAGGAGTGTAACATTATGTTAGAACTATTTGTAAAAGGCGGATGGGTAATGTATCCAATCTTAACCTGCTCAGTTGTAGCACTGGCTGTTGCAGTGGAACGGGCCCTATATTTCCTGCGTATTCGCAGTAATGACCAGAAGTTATTTGAGGAAGTGCTTAACCGGTTAAAGCAAGGAAGAATTGAGGAAGGCATAGTGGTCTGCGCTCTGGATAGAAGCCCGATTGCCAGAGCGATGACCGTCTGCCTGAGAAATTTTCATAAAGGACATGCCAAGATAGAAAAGGCAATTGAACACGAAGGTTCTAAAATATTAGCCGGTATGGAAAAACATTTTCGGATACTTGCTTCTATTGCCCAGGCGGCACCATTACTGGGATTATTAGGAACGGTAACCGGTATGATTAAGGCATTTATGAAGATAGAGGAAGTCGGTGGCAAGGTAAATGCTATTGCTCTGGCCAGTGGTATCTGGGAGGCATTGCTCACCACCGCCTTTGGGCTCATTGTTGCTATCCCTTGTCTTTTGCTGTATTTCTATTTTGAAGGTAGAGTTGATGATTATGAGAAAAAGATGCACGGTTTCGTGCACGAAATTATAGATTTATCCGAAGGAACATAAAGCAATGCAGTTTCATAGACGAAAAAAGGTTCAGACACTATTGAATATTGCCCCATTGATTGACTGTGTCTTTTTATTGCTGATTTTCTTCCTTTTGACCTCTTCATTCATTGAGGAGGTGGGACTTGAGATTGAACTACCTGAATCAGCCAGTGCTTCTACGGTAGAGGAACAGGAAATCGTTATCTCACTTTCCGAAGAAGGTCATTTAGAGATAAACGGGAAGCCATCAAGTCTTGATAGACTCCAGGAAGATGTGTCCGAACTTATCAACCGATGGGGAAAAAACCAAGCCATACTTAGGGCGGATAAAAATGTAAGATTAGAACTACTTATCAAGGTAATGGATTTAATAAAGGCCGCGGGAATTAAGGCAATCAATATTAAAACTATACCCGCACCACAATAGAAGATTTTAATAATGAGCGTGATAGAGATAAATAGAGACCTTGACGTTGCTATTTTCGTATCGCTGGTATTCCATTTAGGTATTCTCTTTGGTGCTATACCTGATTTTTCCACTCAAGCCGGTCAGGGCGGAGAAGAAAAACTGATAGTCTCTTTTGGCAGCATTGAACTGCCGGCGGTTGTTACCGAGGAACCCGAGCCGCCTCAGGAAAAACCATTGCCGGATAAGGACTCAGTTACTACACCGCCGCCGGAAGAGGTGAGACTTCAACCAGAGTTAAAACCTGATAATCCGACACCCGGTACACCTGAACTTACCGCGGGTCAAAGGGAAGATATCAAGAGCCGATTTCTGAGGGAAGTGATTGCTAAAATTCAGAAAGTAAAGAGGTATCCCGAATCTGCCAGACGCAGGAGTTTGGAAGGCACAGTAAAAGTAGAGTTTGTTATATCATCTGAGGGTAAAATCCTCTCGGTAAGCATTATTACTTCGTCAGGATACACTATTCTGGATGAAGAAGCCGTTGAGATGGTCAAACGAGCCGCGCCTTTTCCGCAGATACCGAAAGAACTGAAAATATCAGAACTGAAATTATTATTACCGATTGTATTTAAATTGGAGAAATAAAGATGATACGAGATAGCCCATGAGATCCTTCCCCCGATTTTCATCGGGGTCAGGGTGAGCCTGTTACCCTACGGGTTAACAGTCTCAATTTAGGCGGAGAGACGGCTCCATCGTGCAAGATAAAGTCCGTCCCCCGCCCCGGTACCTGAGTAAAAGTTTATCCCGAACCAAATTAATGGTTCGGGACTTACCCAAGCCCCGTTAGAAGTAAGACGCCAAAGGCATCTGCTATTCCGCCCGAGACGGAATGGACTTCTAACGGGGCAAGCCCAAGATAATTATGCAATTTCTGGGCTGGGAAGCAAACAAAAAGAGGAGAAAATAAAATGTTACTGAAGATTAAAATGACCATATTGATACTGGTTATTTTCGGACTTGTTTTACCCAGCATTCCCTTAGCCCAGGAGGCAAGCGAAGAGAAACCAGTGAAGAAAGAGGAAACAGTTGAGGTTGATAAAATTATTGTTACGGCTACCAAAACACCACGTAAAGCCCAGGACCTTCCGGTACAAACTACCGTGATAACAAACAAAGAAATTAGCGAATCCGGTAGCAGGACTGTCACAGAGTTACTAAGTACAATACCCGGGTTTTATATTCGGAGGCAAAACACACCAAATACATCGGATTCTAGTTCACGGCTACGTGGCCTAACTTTTGACTCTGGCTATGTGCTTGTTCTTATTAACGGAGAAAGGTGTCTGGGCGGCGGGATGGGCGAATACGGTATCAGCCCCAGTCAGATTCCACCGGAGATGATAGACCGGATAGAGATTGTCCAGGGACCTGCCTCTGCTCTGTATGGAAGCGATGCGATGGGAGGTATAGTAAACATCATCACAAAACCGATACCAGAAAAACCTACCGGTACATATTCGCTTGGAGCAGGAACGTATAATACCACACTTTCTCATTTCAGTTATGGACAACAGATTAAGAAGTTTGGTTATTTCTTGAGCGTCCAGCAAAATACTTCTGAAATGGCTTCTATGTCAACGGCTGAAACAGAGTTTGAAGGTGAATATTCTCTTGCTAAACTTTCCTATAAGTTATCTCCGTCCGCAACATTAGCACTCGGCTTGAGTTATGACGATTTGAATTGGACTAACAGGACAGAAAAAAATACAAAAATCAGTCCATCATTTGAGACATCTTTCCCTGATGGCTCAACACTAAAATTAAAGGGCTACCACTATAAATGGTATCTTGATTCTTTTAGCCCGGGTTATACGCCCCGTTATGGTGACATCGTATATACCCAAATGGAGACCCAATACACCAAACCCTTTGGTGAAATGCATCTGGCAACAGTCGGGATAGAATACCTGGACAGAGATTTGGAGTTAAATGTCGCTGATGAAACGGATACTACCAAAAGTTTCTATCTACAGGATGAAATAGACCTCAACCCGGTCAACTTAGTGCTCGGTGGTCGGATTGACAATCACTCCGCCTACGGGACAGTATTTAACCCTAAGGCAAGCGTCCTGTGGAAGATTACGGATAATACTTCTCTACGAACATCAGCCGGTACGGCATTCAAATCTCCTACCATAAGACAATCCTATGTATTGTTCCTGCATAAAACCTGGTGGAATATACCTAATCCAGACCTTGAGCCGGAGACATCCGTAGGGTATTCTGCAGGAGTAGAACATCGTTTCTCAAAAAATCTGGCTATTGACCTTAATGCGTTTAGAAACGATATAGATGACCTAATTGTTAGGAAGGATATATCTGCTACAGAAAGGACATGGGAAAATGTTGAAAAAGCATTTACTCAAGGGATAGAACTCGGAACAAAAACCACCATTCTGGATGACCTGTTATTGAATCTGGGTTATGCCTATCTGGACACGGAGAATAAGGAGACGAAAAAAGAACTCACTTACAGCCCCCGTAACGTCGCCAATATTGGTGTAGGTTATGAGATTAAGCCGTGGGGAATATCTTTACACTGGCAAACAAACTTTATCTCAGATGCATATACCGACGCGGCAAATACGAAAAAGGCGGGTAACCACTCTGACTCCAGTTTGAAGATTGTTAAAGGAATAGCGAAAAATTACACGTTTTCAATAGATGTGAACAATGTCTTTAAATCGGACTATGGCGACCCGACTAAAGAGTTTGGAAGGACGCTATTCGCAACATTAACATCTAACTTTTAAGAAAGGAGAAAGAAAGATGAAACGATTTATTATGGCGGGATTAACGGTTGGGTTATTAATGGTGTTGGCTTTGACGGCTTATGGTCACTATCTTTGGCTTAATGTAGACAATCACTATCCTGAAACAGGCAAAGAAATCACTATTTCACCGGGCTACGGAC
>JASEHY010000209.1 GCA_030018555.1 Planctomycetota bacterium | reverse complement strand
GAGAGCACCCCGATAAATATCGGGATGCTCTATGCCTTTTTGTCCTTTTTACTTCTTGCATTTTTTCTTCTTCTTCGGTTTACAACAACCCATCATACTCACCCCCTCTCAAGAGATATTATAATGGTTTCTATCTAACAGTCAAGTAAAATATCTTGTCAGAGATGATTTTATATGATATTTTTAATATATATGAAATCAATCAAGCAAGAAATAATAGACAGTATAATTGAGCAGACCGGATTACCCGAAGAGTATGTTTGTGCCTGTTTAGAGAAATCTGCCAGACCAGAATGGGGCGATTATTCACTCGCCTGTTTCAGATTATCTAAGACACTCGGTAAATCGCCCGATACCATTGCAAAAGAAATTGCCTCACGCATTAAGTCAACCGACCTCATAGAAAAGGTTCAGCCAGTAACAGGATATGTTAACATCTTCCTCTCTTCTACCAAACTCGTAGAGATTGCCTTAAAAGAAGGTATTCAGATTCCTGATTATGGTAATGGTAAACGCATTGTCATTGATTATTCCTCGCCCAATATTGCCAAACCATTCAGCATCGGACACCTGCGCTCTACGGTTATCGGTAATGCCTTATCTAAAATATACACCGAACTCGGTTATAAATGTATCGGCATCAACTTTCTGGGTGATTGGGGAGTACAATTCGGCCATATTTTAGATGGTATAAAACGAGAAGACGATAGTGTATTGACAGTAGATATGACTAAACCATCAGACCAACAACCTCTTATTACATTTGTTAATAAGAAAACAGGCAGAGACCTGAATAAATACTATGTGATATCTACTTCAGCAAATGACCCAGCAGGGCGAGAATGGGCAAGAGAGGTCTTTGGAATGTTAGAATCTGGTGACGACCGTATTAGATGTTTTTGGGAGATAGCCCGGAAAAAGAGTATAGAAGAGTTTGACCATATCTATGAATTGCTCGGCATCAACTTTCATACAGATGATAACAGATACGGCGGCGAATCAGAGATTACACCTGCTGATATTAACAATGCCGTGGCGGAGATGGATAAGAAAGGCTTAACCAGAATCAGTGATGGGGCGTTGATAGTTGACCTTGAGCGATATGGTATGCCGACGTGTCTTTTACGCAAGAGTGACGGCGCCACACTATATGCGGCGCGAGATGTCGCCGCCGCAATTGCACGGTATAATACCTACAAATTCTCTAAAATGCTCTATGTGGTCGGTGCCGACCAGAAACTCCATTTCAGGCAGGTCTTTAAGGTATTAGAACTGATGGGCTATTCCTGGGCTAAGGATTGTGTCCATATTGATTTTGGCTTGGTTAGATTCAAGTCAGACCAGGGCAGAGAGAAAATGTCCACTCGCCGTGGGACCACTATACTCCTGGAGGATGTGCTTAACGAGGCAATTAAACGCTCCCAAGCACTTATGAAAGAGCGAGTGCCAGAGATGGCTGATAAAGTCTCGCCTTCTGAAGCATCAGAAGTCGCCAGAGCAGTCGGTATCGGTGCGGTTATCTTTAATGACCTCAAGAACAAACGCATCAAAGATGTGGATTTTAACTGGGAACAAATTCTTACCTTTGATGGCGAGACAGGACCTTATCTGCAGTACACCCATACCAGATTAGACAGTCTGATTAGAAAATATGATACTGCAAAAGGACTTTCCAGACCAGAACCGGATTACAAATTACTCACCGCTTCAGAAGAAATAAGCATTATAAAAGAGATGATACAATTTCCTGATATAGTTAAACAATCCGCTGATGAATATGAACCATCTATCCTGAGTAATTATCTACTCAATCTTGCCGGACTATTCAATCGCTATTATCAAATTCACCGTATTATCTCTGATGATGAAAATCTCTCCTCAACAAGGATTTGTTTGGTAGCACGGCTGAAAGAAGTGCTTAAGAAAGGAATGGGATTTTTAGGTATCACACCACTTGAAAAGATGTGAAGAGCGAACTATGAGGAGAGGTGGATAAGGTCAATCCCCATCTTCTTAAAGAGTTCGTATAATCTCATCGTGGGAAGCCCAAGCACATTGTAAAACGAGCCCCTAATATCATCAAATATAAAAGAGCCGACGCCTTCTATAGAAAAACCGCCTGCTTTATCAAATGGACCCGCAATCTTCAAAAAGTCATCCGCCATCTTATTATCTATCTTTTTCACCTTTACAATGGAGCATGCTGCTGATTTGAGTGTTTTATTCTTCCTGTCCCTCACGGGATGGTGGCTACCAACATCTATTAAGCATAGCCCTGTATAGACACGAATGGTCTTACCAGAGAATTTTGTGAGTAATTGTTTCGCCTCCTGTTTATTCCTGGGTTTAGCGATAAGGTCGTGTCTGAAAGAGACGAGGGTATCAGCGCCGAGGACATACCTTGGGACAGAGTTGGCTCTGTTTCGGTATCTCTTCGCAACGGTCTTTGCCTTGAGACAGGCATTATACAGGACATTATATACTGCACCTTTGTCAGGAAGCAGAATCTCTTTTGCCTTGCTGACCACAATGCGGTGAGGAATTCCGCATTCAGAGAGTATCTTGGAGCGTCTTTTAGATGCTGATGCAAGAATTATCTGCGGTTTCATTGATATCATCCCATATTCGTCAAATAGGACACAGATTTTCACGGATAAACACAGATAATATAAGAGTTTTGGGAGGAAATACTCTTTCACCCGCTTGGTGTTAAGGAAATATCCTAAAAATCCTGTAAATCTGTGTTCATCTGCGTCCCATTAGTTTCCCAGTGGGTCTCCCGATAGCCATCGGGATGATAATAT
>JASEHY010000208.1 GCA_030018555.1 Planctomycetota bacterium | reverse complement strand
GGGAGTCACCCCCCACGCGGAAAAATTGTCACGCCCCGATGTTACATATGGACGGGATTTTCTTGCATTAGGAAGAGGCAGTGAATTTTATGGCTAAATACGGCAGGGGATTAATCTGTCTTGCCCTTAGTGAAGAGAAAGCCGATGCACTTAATCTGCCTTTAATGGTGCAGGATAATACCTCAAAATTCGGCACCGCCTTCACCGTATCTATAGACGCAAAAACAGGAGTAACGACCGGCATCTCGGCGTATGACCGCGCCAGGACGATACTGAGTGCAATTAAGGACGACTCAAAACCTGATGATTTTGTAAAGCCGGGACATATTTTCCCTTTAAGGGCAAAGGCAGGCGGCGTGATGGTTCGTGCGGGACAGACCGAAGGGTCGGTTGACCTTGCGCGCCTGTGCGGTACTAAACCTTATGCGGTTATCTGCGAGATAATGAATGATGACGGCACGATGGCACGGCTCCCTCAATTGCTTGAGTTCTGTCAACAACACAACTTGAAACTGACAAGTATTGCGGATATTATTAACTATCGCAGACGAAACGAGAAACTTATTAAACTGGCTACCAGCGTGAAACTGCCAACGCAGTATGGCGATTTTGAGTTACATCTCTATCGCTCATTAGTGGACGAGTATTTACATCTGGCGCTCTGTAAGGGTGATATCGCTGTAGGAAAGGTTCAAGATAAACCTGTTCTGGTGCGGGTTCACTCGGAATGTCTGACCGGTGATATCTTTGCCTCATTACGATGTGACTGCGGCGAGCAATTGAAACAGGCACTGAAGATTATTTCAGAGGAAGGAACAGGAGTTGTTTTATATATGCGTCAGGAAGGCAGAGGTATCGGGCTGGAGAATAAATTAAAGGCATATCATTTGCAGGACCACGGATTAGATACTGTTGAGGCAAATTTACAGTTGGGTTTCGTGCCTGATTTGAGGGACTATGGCACGGGCGCACAGATTTTGGTTGACTTGGGAATAAGAAAAATTAAACTGCTCACCAATAACCCGCGTAAGATTATTGCTATGTCAGGTTATGGATTGGAGATAGTAGAACGGATACCGATACGGATTTCGGCAACTCCATATAACGAGGACTATCTCAAGACGAAAAAGGAGAAATTAGGACACCTGCTGGATTAAATTCCAATTTCCAAGCACCAAGTTCCAGTAAGCAGGGTCTGTATCTGGTATTTTACGGATTAGTCATTATTTGGAATTTGGATATTGGGATTTGTGATTTGGAATTTGGGGGCGTAGCTCAGTAGGTAGAGCAACTGGTTTTTAATCAGTTGGTCGGGCGTTCGAGTCGCCCCGCCCTCATATAATAAAGTTTTAGGTTACAAGTTTCAAGTTACAAGTTTTACTATAGATAAGGTAACCTTAAACTTTTTAACTTTCGTTTGCCCCGATCGTCTAGCCCGGTTTAGGACACAGGCTTTTCAAGCCTGCAGCACGGGTTCAAATCCCGTTCGGGGTACCATCCCTAAGTAACAAGTAGAGTGTTTTTTTCTTGACTGATTAAATTGCTAAAAGTATATTAGTCTATTATCAAGAAAAAGAGAACACGAATAGGACGAATAGCGTCTGGCGTCCTCCCGACATAGCGTCGGGATAACCCAAAACACAAGATGTGTGATTCGTGTTTATACCTAAATAAAGAAAGGAGGGGTTGTAATATGGCAGCAATAAAAAGGATTGCTATTGCTTTCATAATCATAGCAATAGCATTAATGGGTTTTTCCTCACCTAATCTGCGAAGCGAGGCAGAGGTAACCATTAATAACATGACCTTTGGCGAATTGTGGATGGGTGAAGAATTATCTAAAGATGACTTACGTGGCCATGTAGTAGGAGTTGAGTTCTGGGGCATATGGTGTCCGCCCTGCAGGTCCGCTATGCCCCATCTGGCTGAACGATATAAAAAGCATAACCCCAAGGGCTTTATCCTGCTCGGATTCCACAGCACCAGACAAGAAACAAAAGAGGATGTCATCGCCTTCTGTAAATCTAATAAAGTAACTTTTAATATTTATGATGGTGGAAATATTTCCGGAGTGGAAGTTAAAGGTATCCCTCATTTTGTGCTCTTTGACCACAATGGTAATATGGTGTACAGCGGTCATCCTATGGAATCAGGTAAGAAATTTGAGGAGACAATGAAATCGGCGCCTGATTGGTTGACCGGTGAAGGTCCTTATAAGAAACTCAATGCCCTCGCACAAAAGATAAGAGAACGCAAGGAACTCGGTAAAACACTTTCTACTCTGAAGACTAAACATCTAAACTCTGAGAATGCGGATGAAAAGAGTGAGGCAGAGACATTAGTAGAGCGTCTTGAACGGTTCGGTAATAGATTACTCTCCAGAGCAGAGGCGAAGAAGGAGAAAGACCCCCTTGGTGCCTTCAATCTTTATAAAGAGATTGCCACTCTCTTTAAGGGTGATGAAATAGGTGACAACGCCCAGAAAGTCGTTGATGAGTTACAGAAAGACAAAACCTTTCAGGATATTCTGAAGGCAGAGAAAGAATTAGACGAGATTATTAAAGAGGTTGATAAATTTAAGCCCTGCCCTCAAGACACCTTATTTAATAAGAAATGCTCAAATTGTAAGAAAAAGAATCCTACAATGGATAGTGTTATCTCTAAAGGTAAAGCCCTATTGAAGAAATATCCGTCTTCTCCTGCCGCTGAAAAGGTTAAGGAAATTCTGCTTCTTGAGTAGTTTCTTGATAGTATAGGTCACGCCAGAGGCGGATGTGATGCCGAGGCGGGATCAAAAGTATAAAAGTGCGACCCTTCAGACCCTGACCCGTCAGGGTTCGTG
>JASEHY010000207.1 GCA_030018555.1 Planctomycetota bacterium | reverse complement strand
ACTGTGGTCTTGCCCACACCACCCTTACCGGTGAACAATATCACTCTCATATTTAGTCCTCTTCCTCCACTTCCGCCTGCGAGACCCGTTAGAGGCGACACTTCCTACATCTAACCACACCTCGGGGCGATAATAGATATTACCACTGACGCCTCTAACGGGTCGAGGAAGACGGCAAGATAGATTTTAGCCCCTTATTAACTTCTTCTATTGCCTCATCAAAAGACGGGAATAGTGGTGTCTTGAGAGCCACTATCAAACTATTAGTGCTTTCCTTTAGAGTATTGATTTCATCTGCAACACCGTTATCCCACGAATATAACTCCTCACTCTCCTCTGGTATCTGTTCAGGAATCCCGCTCCCGCTCTCATAAGAGGGAGAAGAAGTCTGTTCTTGTATCGTGCTTTTAGTTGCTGGTTTTGTTGGTGATATTTTAAGATAGGTAATTACCGATAGAAGAATAATAGCCGCAATTGCCCCATAACCTACAACCCCCTTAACCCCCCTTAACAAAGGGGGAATAAAAGGGGGTTGTTCCCTTCTTGAACTACCGGTCAGTGCTGTTAGAGGAATACTTCTCGTTGGCACGAGATAGGGGAGATGCTCTAATTTCTGGATGACATCTTGATAATCCTTTATCGCCGACCGGCACTCCGGGCAGGTCTCAAGATGTTTCTCAAACAAGGATTGCTCATCAGCAGTCAGTTCCCCATAGAGATAAAGTATCAATCGTGACTCATCAATATTGCAGTTATTCATAATTCGGAATCCATCATATTAAATTCTAATGGGACACAGATGAACACAGATTTACAGGATTTTTACTAATACCTAATGGGTGAAAACTAAAATTCACCGTAACCCCTTTAATTATCTGTGTTTATCCGTGAAAATCTGTGTCCTATTTGACGAATATGGGATAATATTTCAGTTTCTTCCTCAATGTCTTCAGGGCGTAATGCATCCGTCCGATGGCGGTATTCAAAGGACAGCCCACTACCTCGGCTATTTCCCTGAATGTCAGCCCCGAATATACCTTTAACAACACAACCTCCTTTTGCTCAGGAGTCAGATGCTCCAACAGCTCCACACAATCATACGAGTTATCAGGGTGGCAACTTGCTATCTCAGACAGTTTAACACTGCTCACAGGTTGTTTCTTCTTAATCGTATCCCTGTGGGTATTTATTGCTATCTGATAGACCCACTGCTTGAATCCATTTTCTCCTGCTGGGGCAAATCCTTTTATCTTACGGATTACCTTGAGGAAAGACTCCTGAATAATATCCTCACTCAACGGAAAATCCCTGCTCAGACGGTAAATAAAGTTGAATAATGGTTTATGGTATCTTGTTAGCAGTTGCTCCAGAGATACTGCGTTATTTCCCTCCTGATATTCTTTGAGCAAGGCAATATCAGTTAGTTCTACTTTACCTGTTTCCATAGGTATATAACGATTAAGCAGAGTGTTTTATTGTATATGTAATACAAAGTAGGGACACCGATGTCCATCGGGACGGTTGTCCGCCCTGACGGACTCCGATGGATATCGGAGTCCCTACTTTGTCATGCCTGAGGTCATGCCATAGGCAGATCCGCCCGTACGGGCGACCGTCCCTGGCCGTTGTGCAGGTTCGCTGAGCAAACGGGCAGGCTAATAGGTCGCCTTTGGCTGGACAGATCCGCCTCTGGCGGAAATTTCCGATACGACAAGATAGTTATTTTTTACCTTTCGGTCGTCTCTGGTTGAGTTCAATCAAGAAGTTGAGAAGCAAATTCTGTAGAGCAAATTCATCTACCTTTGATTTCTGTTTTCCGAAATGGCTCATCACATGAAGGACCCGTCCGCCCGGGGCATAACCCTTCTCTTTGGTGTCGCTCGGAACATACTTGTCTCCGCCCACACCAAAGGTAACCGCTACTGCACCTATAGGTTCGGATTTGGTCACCAATTTCGGACTCATTATCAAAACAGTAACCGCCTTTTCATCTATTATCTTGATGTTAGGGCTTTCATCGTCAATCTGCCATTCGGCATCTATCCTGAATTCGCCCGGTTTGACTGAGATTGTTTCACCCGATTTTTCAGGTTGAGCAGGTGTATCACTGGACTTTGAGGGTGGTGCTTCAAAGACCCATTTGAGATAAGGATGTAGTACGGCAGTGGGAGTAGGCATTATCGGCACGGTTTGTTTTGGTAAGGAGGTAGAACCCTGTATAGTTTTGTTAAATGCCCGTTGAATTATCTCCTTAATATTAAGGTCTTCGGTAAAGAGATAGCCGCCGGTCTCCACAAACTCCCTTATTTTCTTGATGGTCTTGTCGCTTAGTTCGGTCTTGTGGATCTCATGCTTATCACAACCAATACAACTAACAGTTCTCTCCCCGGTGTCGGCACCACCGGGCTTACAAGTAGGGCAACAGCAATGCTCCCTATAGAAGTTACAATTAAACACCAGTGCCCATGTGTCCTTCCAATTAAAGGTATCACTTTCTAATTCTGATTTACCCACAACTTTATGAGGAACAGGAACTTTAAAATTGGTCAGGATGTCCTGGATGGCGTCATAGTTTTTATCAAAGAATGGGTTTTTGTCACAGCGGTCATTTCGCACCACGATAACCTTATCTGGTGGGAGTCCCTCTATGCCGGTCATATCGCGATATATTGTTGCATCTGTAATATCGGTCGGTGTGATGGTTTTAGGTTTTATAATCTCATCAGGGGCTTTATTTTTATTTTCATCCCACCATTGTAGCCATCTGGCGGGATAAATGCCCCAGTCACTGCCCGTAATCCTTTTGAGGGCACTGATAGTTTCTCTCACTAATTCCTTATCCTTTTTCTC
>JASEHY010000206.1 GCA_030018555.1 Planctomycetota bacterium | reverse complement strand
CAGGGTTCGTGGAGTGTGCTGGGTAAATCGCACCGCTACCTTTTTGGACAGCCTGGACTAAATTATGAAGAGACGAGATTTCTTAAAGTCTGCTGGTATTTGTACCACATTGTCTTTAGTTGACTTTTATAATATCTTTCCCTCGGATAGACAGGATAACAACCGTTATGAAGTGCCTTATTATAAGAAACTAACAGGCGGGATGGTAGAGTGCCTTATCTGTCCGAAGAGATGCAAAATTGTTAATCAGGGAAGGGGCTACTGCCTTAATAAGGTGAATGATAACGGTTTTTACTATAGTCTGGTTTATTCCCGACCCTGCACTATAAATATTGACCCGATAGAGAAAAAGCCGTTCTATCATTTTCTGCCGGGTTCAGCGAGTTATTCTTTATCAACTGCGGGGTGTAATTTTGGTTGTAGGTTCTGTCAGAACTGGCAAATCTCACAGGCGTCGCCAGAGGAATTGAAAGGTTATTACCTGTCTCCCACAAAAGTTGTTGAGAAGGTAAAGGAGGCAAAGATACCCGTTATTGCCTTTACTTATGGCGAACCGATAGTTTTCTATGAGTATATGTATGATATTGCAGCACTGGCACGAAAACAGGGGATACATAACGTGATGGTCTCTAATGGATTTATCAATGAAGAGCCGTTGCGTGAACTCTGCCAACATCTCAGTGCTGTCAAGGTTGACCTTAAAGCATTTACTGATGAATTCTATCAGAAATACTGTAATGCGAGATTACAACCTGTTCTGAATACCCTTTTGACCCTTAAGAAGATAAATATCCACTTTGAGATTGTGGTGTTAATAATTCCGACCCTGAATGATAGCCCGAAGGAAATCAGAGCAATGTGTGAATGGATAAAGAATAATTTAGGCGATAATATACCCGTGCATTTTTCCCGATTTAATCCGATGTATAAACTTACAAATCTGCCGATGACACCTGTCAAAACATTAGAAGATGTTTATCAGATTGCCCGTGAATCTGGTTTGAAATTTGTTTATTTAGGTAATATTGCTTCCCATCAAGCAGAATCAACATATTGTCCTTCCTGCCAGAAGATACTTATTAAACGAGTGGGATATAAAGTAGAGGCGAATAATATTAAAGATGGTAAATGCCCTTATTGTCTGGCAGATATTTATGGTGTTTGGTATGATAAACCCCGTTAGAAGTGAGGTTTTATGCTTAACATCGGAAAGCAATATTTTTTTAGATATTTCTTGCATTATTTTTAAGAAATGATATAAGGGAAAAAAAGGGTAAAAGGGTAGGAAAATGAGAAATATACTGTATGGTTTGATTATATTAGGCATTCTGGCGTCGGTGGCAGGTATTCTTGTATCTTTTACAGAGCGTAATAAAGCGATTGGCGAGAGAATTGAAGCAGACAATCAAAGAGACCTTGCTATAAAAACTAAAAGAGTCGCCGAGGAAGAGAGAAAAAAGGCATTGGAGGAGAAATTAGTATCTGATAATCAAACAAAAGAATACAAGGATAAGATGGGGCAAGCCCTTTCAGAAACATCTGTGGCACAGGCCAAGGTGTCTCAAGCAGACGCAGAGAGAGATAAAGCCATAAAAGACAAAGAAGAAGCAGAACGTGCAAGAGAGAATGCGCTGATGGAAAAGGCACAGGCTCAACGGGCCAAGAAAGAATCTCAGGACAAACAAGAGGATGCTGAAGCCCGCTTAAATGCAGAGGTTGATGCACGGCGAATAGCAGAAAATAATTTAGAGAAAGAAAGTGAGGCGAAAAAAAGGTTAGAAAAAGATTTGTATGATATTAGAGAGGTAGTGGAGTCATCAAGGAAAATAGCTATTTTCTGTTCTGATATTCTTGCCAAAGTGTTTATACCTCTTGATAGCGGTGATAAGCATTATCTCAGAGCATGCGAGTTATGGCGTGATGCTCAAAATCCTGCCCAGAAAAGGAATCTTCTTACTCAATTTCAGAAATCTAAAGAAAATTATGAGTCTGCCCGGGCGAGCCTGGCTAAATTGGAATACCTGACTAAAGAAACAGAACAAATAAGAAGTCTACTCAACAGGGCTATTCAAAACAGTATTGAAAGTATGGAGACAATGATTAACCTGTTAAGAAAGATGTTGAGTGAGACTGCTTCCGTTTCGCCTGAGGAGAAAAACAAACAGGGACAAATAGCAATAGACAAAAAACTTTCGGCAGATAAGAATGTAATAGAAGTGTGCAGTCTAATCCTGGGGCTGATGGACATACACAAAGAAGCCTTTACCCCAAGTCAACGCGTCAGGGTTGAGGGTATTAAAAAAGATATTCAAAAGCGTCTCATCCCTGAAGATAGTGAGAGTTTCCTGAAATGAACTTCTCATCGCTAAAGCGGGACATTCTGATTGGGGGACGATAAAATTATCACGTCTACAGAATAAAGAGCAACTATATCATCCGAGGCAACCTTTATAGATTCATAATCATTATTATAAGGTCTAAAAGTAAACATTTCTCTGCCACCGACAGACTCTATTTTGTTTAACTCTCTCATCCAAGAACGGTAATTTCTTATCACCACCAATACAATGTCACCAGGTTTTGGCTTTCGTGGGGTCTCTGTTATAAAAATAGTGCCACTCACACAAGGTGGAAATAATGAATTATCTTCTAATTTTACCGCTATGTTATTTACTGTTTGGCTCTTACGGTCTTGCCGATTACTGACAGGAAACTCTATAAACTCTGTCGCTTTTTTCTGCCATACTGATGGCTGATTGAAAAAGGAGTCTATTTTACTGCCAGATATTATTCTAAAAACAGGGATTTTTGTTACTGGACCAGTTTTGCCGTCTGGGGGGGGGGGCGGTCCTGT
>JASEHY010000205.1 GCA_030018555.1 Planctomycetota bacterium | reverse complement strand
ATATTTTAGGTAGTCTTTCATCTTCTATCAATTCGTTTTCAGATAGTGACGTGATTTCTATCAGTTTATCAACAATCTTATCGGTAGAGATACCTTCTGCCTCGGCAGCGAAGTTTCTGATGACCCGATGTCGCAGGACAGGATAGGTAACATACTTAATATCTTCACTGGTTACATAATATCTGCCTTTGATTAAGGCGCGTGCCTGAGCCGTGGTGATGATATACTGGCTTGCTCGTGGTCCTGCGCCCCACGAGACCCACTGCTTGATAAATTCAGGTGCGGAATCTTCATCACCAACCAGTCCCACACGGGTCTGACGAACCAATTTCAAAGTATATCTTAATATATAATCAGCCACAGGCACCCTTTTAACAAGCCCCTGCAGTTTCAGAATCTCTTCTCTACTCAAGACATTATCTAACTTAATATCAAAAGGTGATTGGCTCAACGACATTATTTTTAATTCCTCATCGGATTTAGGATAATCCACTTTGATATTGAACATAAAGCGGTCTAACTGGGCTTCGGGTAAAGGATAAGTGCCTTCCTGCTCAATCGGGTTCTGCGTGGCTAACACAAAAAACGGTTGCTCTAAAGAATACTTATTCCCACCGCTTGTAACCTGTAATTCTTGCATTGCTTCTAATAGAGCCGATTGGGTTTTGGGTGGCGTTCTATTTATCTCGTCTGCTAAAATAACATTAGCAAAGACGGGACCGCGGATAAATTTCAGAGACCTTGTGCCTGAAACACGGTCTTCCTGAATGACATCAGTGCCGGTAATATCCGCAGGCATCAGGTCAGGCGTGAATTGTATGCGGTTGAACGATAGAGAAAGCGTCTGAGAGAGTGCCCGAACCATTAATGTTTTCGCCAGCCCGGGCACACCGACCAGAAGACAATGCCCTTTGGAAAATATACAGATAAGCATATCTTCAATAACATTTTCCTGTCCCACCACTGCTTTCTTTATTTCAGATTTGATTCGCTCCACCGCATCCTTTATCTTTCCGACCGTTGCCATATCCTCTTCTGAAAAAGAACGTCTTACTTCATCTGACATAAAATGCTCCTCCTTAATCAGTAGACGGTAACCAGTAACTGCCCACTGCTACTTATTTTGGGATTTGTATCCCTCCAGCATCTCTCTGGTAAGTTTGAGGTAAAGGTTATCGTAGCCGTAGTATTTATATCCGCCGGTCAATTCCGCAGGCATTGTTGCCGGCGTTAAGAAATCACTTATCACGGGCTCAATCTGCGTATCATCGTAAAACCCATTGAAAGAGTTTATCATAAGGATATTCATTGCGGGGTCAATATATTTCATCGCCAAAAAGAGAGATACCCAATAAGTTGACCCTTCATTTTCCTTATCAAGTGTTGCCTCACGCGGAAGAATGGAGTATTTCTCTGTCCTTGAACCGCGATTATTAAAGCCGGGCATAGCCGTCGGGATGAATCTGACATCAAGCCCACTGGCAATATTACGATACTCCTTAAATATGGCATCAAGGTCATTAAAGAGCCCGCTAATCACCGGTAATCCATCATATTTCAAGGGTCCGCAGACAGTATGAGTGGTAATGGCATTGAAAACAGCAATCCGCTTGTTATCAGGGCGGGTATGCTTACTGTCGGTCTCAGGCAGAAGAACCTCATCGCCGACCAGAAATATCTCAAACCCTGTGCGTTGTTGAACAATATTTAATGCCTTAGTAATTGCCAGTTCATAATCACCCCTCATCAGATGCGAAACATACAGGAATAAGAGTGGCTTATCGTTAATCTTCAGATAATTCGGCTCCTTAAAATATTCATCCGCGATATATAGAAAATGTGTCTGCAGCAGGTTTAACGCCTCTCTATTGAGGACAATCACTCCCTGCTCAAATGGCAGGATATAAGGGGTTTGATAGACCAGGCAGAACTTAAAACCCGGCTCGTTGGTCTTCAGGTAAGAGGCGATATAATTCTTGACAGTTACATCAGAGGCAGAGCCGGGACCGAACCAGTTAATCGCAAAGAAGTTTATCCCTGACTCCTTTGCCCAGCCCAGATGCTGTTTGAGAACCTCTGATTCTCTACAACTATATTCTCCTAATTTTGGCTCCTGCACAACATTTAACTTCTTACGAAGATAATTATTCCAATAGAAGGACTTCTTGGAATCATAGGTATGATAATACGCACCTACCAGAATTGGCTGTTTATTATCTGACTGTGATGTTGCTTGTTTCTTAGGTGATGAGAAAAAGAAGAAATATCCTGTTAAGTTTAATAGAACTAACCATAAAAGAATACCGATGATTAGATATTTCTTCATAATTATATTTATACTAAATTAAGCCTTTACTGGCAACTAAACCCCGATAAAATCGGGGTTGCCCCCTGACAAGAGGATAGTAGAGGTGAGGGGCAGAGGTAGTAGAGATGAGTGTCAGCCGCCCCAAAGGGGCGCCCGCTCCGCCTCCCGCCTTTGGCGAGGCTCCCGCCATTAGGGCGAGGTTCGCCTGCGGGCGACGCCCTTCGGGGCGGCGGCGAGGCGGGCGCTGTCGCTCCGCAAAATCGGCTTATCCAAATCTTTCGTGACCATTGGGAGCCGTTTAAGCAGTTTTACCCCCATCTGGTGAATAAAGATATTGAGGTTAATGTCCAAAAAATGATGGCTTGTGGCTTATTAGCGAATGGCTATGCGGAATACCGATGTCGGTGCGGTCATATTAAGCGGGTGCCCTTTAGTTGTAAATCGCGTTTTTGTTTGCGTTGTGCCAGAGTCTATATAGATAAGTGGGTGGCAAAGATGAAAGAAACGGTTTTTGCTAAGGTAAAGCATCGTCATATCATCTTGACCGTGCCGGGTAGTCTCTGTAA
>JASEHY010000204.1 GCA_030018555.1 Planctomycetota bacterium | reverse complement strand
TGCGATAAATCGCACCGCTACATTATGACACAGCCTCAATAAGGGGGAATTAGGAGACGCTTTACTCGGCTAAATAATTACCAACAGAGGGACGAGAGAGTGCTATTTTATCTCCAGCATTCTCTGGATTGCGCCTTTGGCAGAGGTGGCAATTTCGTCAGGCACAGTTATCCGATAAACCATATCCTCTAAAGACCAGAGTATCTTTTCCAGATTATTAAGTTTCATATTGGGACAATCCGATAGGTCAGACGCAGGTATGAAAACCTTATCCGGGTTTTCTTTCCTCAAACGATGTAAGATCCCTATTTCTGTCCCGATAATAAATGTCTTACCCTGAGATTCTTTGCAGTAGGTTAGAATACCGCTGGTGGATGAAACTTTATCTGATAGAGCAATAACCTCAGAGGTGCATTCAGGATGAACCACTACCTTTGCGGAGGGATACAATTCCTTCTTCTTTTTCACTTCTTCAGACAAGATTCTCTGGTGTGTTGGACAATACCCATTCCAGATAACCATATCACGACCGGTCTGCGACAGGATATAATTACCTAAATGCCGGTCAGGGACAAATATTATCTTTTTATTTTCCGGTAGCGCCCTTACTACTTTAACCGCATTAGAGGATGTGCAACAATAATCGCTTTGTGCCTTGATTTCTGCACTGCTGTTAATATAAGTAACAACGATGGCATCGGGATATTGCTTTTTGAGTTCTCGTAATTGCCGCGGGGTTATCATATTTGCCAGAGGACAGCCGGCGTAAGGGTCTGGCATCAGGACTATTTTATCATCGCAGATTATAGATGCTGTTTCTGCCATAAAATGGACACCGCAGAAGAGGATAATCTCTGCCTTTGTTTTAGCCGCAGTTTGAGCCAAGCCCAAGGAATCGCCTACATAGTCAGCAATATCCTGGACCTCTGGGAGTTGGTAATTGTGGGCTACAATAATTGCATCTCTCTTTTGTTTTAGTTCCAGAATACGAGAAATTATTGATGACATAAACTTTATTATATTATATATTATTAAAAGTTATAAGTAAAGGAAATAGCGTAGAGCATTGAGCATAGAGGGCTCCACGCTACACGCTCTACGCTCTATGCTATTTCATATGCATAAAGTTACTAATCGTCGGCTCAGAGAGCAATATTTTTTTACTATCCTTGACTGTGGTCTGCCCTTATTTATTATCCCCAAAAGAGAGATTAATGAAAAGGTAGCGTTAATCGCTGTAAGGTATGGTTCAATTGATAATGAATTCTGCTCGCCTGCTTGCGTTCCGTCCGCCGTCCCGCCGAAACGGGATGGCGGAAAATCGGATTTTATCAGAGTGCCAGAAGGGATTGCCCACTTTTTAGAGCACTCGCAATTTAAGAAGGCAAGCGGTGATATGATGGGAAAATTCGCTAAATACGGCGCCTCTCCAAACGCTTCTACCGGTTATCAAACTACTTCCTATCACTTTTCTTCTACAGAGCATTTTTATGAAAATTTAGGGTCTCTTATTGAGACAGTTTTTACTTCTTATTTTAATGATGCTACCATAGAAAGAGAGAAATTGATAATTGAACAGGAATTACGGATGTATGATGATATGCCCTCTGTGAGGGGCTTCCAGAACCTGATGAAAAATCTTTACTCTCTTCACCCGGTAAGAATATCTATCGGCGGGACTGTTGAGAGTGTAAGAACTATAACAAAAGAGTTGCTTGATAAATGCTATCGGACATTCTACCAGCCATTTAATATGGTGGCAGTTGTCTGCGGTGATTTCGTGGAAGTGCCAGAAATCATTGAAAGGGTTAACCGAGAGATGCGTGAGAAACAATCAGGGGTTTCTCCGATAGATTCGCGGAGTTTATCCCGACAAAGTCGGGACTCACTACAAGCAAGCGGAACGGGTGAAATTATTCGCAAGATTCCTGATGAGCCGAAAGATATAAAAGAGATTTCTATTCGTGAAAAGATGCCCACCAGCACTTCTCTTCTTTTAATCGGCTATAAAGAAACACTGACCGGCTCTACCGGAATGACTTTTCTGAAACAAAATATTATTACGGAGATACTACTGGAACTTCTTTTCTCCAAAAGTTCCAGAGCATTCTCTAAATTATATGAGGAGAAACTAATAGACGACAGGTTTGGTTGTAGTTATTATCTGACGAAAACATTCGGCTTTACCGTCATTTCAGCCGAGACAGAATATCCTGATATTTTATACGAGAGAATAAAGAAAGAATTAAATAAGACACAAAAAGTGGTTTTCTCTAAAAAAGACATGGAACGGCAGAAGAGAAAGATGATTGGTAAATTTACATGGGTATTTAATTCGCCTATGGCGATTGCATCTATGTTTGCCGGCTATTATTTTAATGACCTCCTTCGTATTCCAGATGGGGAAGAGGTATTCTCAGCGCCGGAGATTATTCGTAAAATTACTCTTGATGATATAGAAAAAAGGCGATGTTCCCATCTGGACGAAAGGTATCATTCTTTATCGGTTATCGTCCCAACGAATCAGGGAATCAGGTAATCAGGAGAATGGGAAAGGGGAATTAGGATATTAGGAATTCCCACTGATTCCCTAATCTCCTATATTTATGTGTGGTATCTGTGGTAGAGTGAATTTTGATAATCAGCCGGTCTCAGCGGATTTGCTTCATCGGATGTGTGAGGTGATGAAGCACCGAGGCCCGGATAGCGAAGGGATTTACCCTGCGTCTTGCGTCCTGCGTCCTGCGTCTAACGCACAACGCACAACGGATAACGCACAACGTATTGGTCTCGGCATCAGACGACTTGCAATTATTGACCTCAAGACCGGTGACCAACCTATTCATAATGAGAATAAAACTCTGTGGATAGTCCT
>JASEHY010000203.1 GCA_030018555.1 Planctomycetota bacterium | reverse complement strand
CACGAACATCTAAAACACTTTGTCATCATTTTGAGTATTGTATGAATAATCTGGGGTAGAACTGCTACTGTGGAGGACGGGCATCCCCGCCGCAAGCAGCGGGGTATTCGGCGAAGGAGAATAAACCCGAACAAGTAAAGATGAAAAAGCCGTCATTAGTCAATCTAATCAAATCAGCCAGAGGTGAAAAGAGAATAGACCTCCTCCTGAAGAATGCCAAAATGGTAAATGTCCTCACAGGAGAAATATATCTGTCTTCTGTGGCTATTGCTGATGGCTATATTGTCGGCTTTGGTGACTACAAGGCAGAGAGAGAAATAGACCTGCGGGGGTTGTATTTAGCACCAGGGTTTATTGAAGGGCATATTCATATAGAAAGCAGTTTTCTGACGCCTGAGGAGTTTGGTAAGGTGGTTTTACCACACGGTACGACAACGGTCATCTGCGACCCACACGAGATAGCCAATGTGTTGGGCTTAAAAGGTATCAGTTACTTTTTATCTTCCTGTTCTCCCTTAAGTATTTATGTAATGCTACCTTCCTGTGTGCCGGCGACATCGCTGGAAACTTCAGGGGCAACCCTTTCAGTAAAGATGCTGATGAGATTAGCATCTCATCCCTATGTGCTTGGGTTAGCAGAGATGATGAACTATCCGGGCGTTATTTATACTGATAAAGAGGTCATATCAAAGATTAAGGCATTCTCTACCCGGGGCAGGATTGACGGGCATGCACCATCGCTTTCAGGGAAACCCCTTTATGCCTATATTACAGCCGGTATTCGCTCAGACCATGAGACGATAACACTTCAAGAGGCAAGAGAGAAATTAAGAAGTGGTATGTATTTATTCATAAGAGAAGGCAGTGCGGCAAAGAATCTTGAGACGCTCCTTCCGGTGGTTACCCCTGAGAATTCTCGCCGCTGTTTATTGGTCTCTGATGACCGTCATCCTGATGATTTAATAGAATCCGGGCATTTAGATTATACTCTGAGAAAGGCGGTTCGGCTTGGACTTGACCCCATCAGGGCAATCCAGATGGTTACGCTCAATCCTGCCGAGTATTTCGGCTTAAATAAATTAGGGGCAATCGCTCCCGGCAGAGTAGCAGATATGGTCGTCTTAGATAACCTCTCTGATTTTAATGTCAGGATGGTCTTTAAGAGAGGGCAACCTATGACCAATTTGAAGATACCTGCCTGTCGGTCTTGCCTGTCAAAAGACACTCAGACAGGGAGACGACGAAGAAGAATAATTACTAATACTGTTAACCTACCTCATTTGAAGGAGTCAGACCTTGAAGTCAAGGTTCTCGGTGCCAGAGGCAGACCCGCCGAGGGTCTCCGCCAAAGGCGGATCCGCCTCAGGCGGAAGACCCGCCTCAGGCGGGCAGGAAGTGATTCTAATAATATTAAGGTAATCGGGGTCATTCCACATCAGATAATTACCCAAAAGATTATCCTGCCCGCATTGATAAAAGATAATAAAGTTATTGCTGATACTAAACGGGATATATTAAAGATTGCGGTAATAAATAGACATAGGGGGAGTATCCCGACATTCGTCGGGATAACTCGCTGTAATCCCGCCTTGGCGGGACTAACAGCGAGTAAAAAGAGTATAGGATTAGGATTTGTCAAAGGATTTGGGCTAAAAGAAGGAGCGATTGCTTCTACTGTGGCTCACGACTCGCATAATCTTATTGTGATTGGGACTAATGATAAAGATATGCTATTTGCCTGCGAGGTTATTCGCAAGATGCAGGGCGGACAGGTCGTGGTCTGTGATGGGAAAGTCCTCGCCAAACTACCCTTGCCAATTGCAGGGATTATGTCTCTGGCGAGTGCAGAAGAGGTATCACGGGATATCAAACGGCTAAATAGTGCGGCTCGGAAATTGGGCTATAGACACCCGAGCCCCCCACTGGGGACAATGTCATTCCTTGCCCTGCCTGTGATACCGGAACTAAAACTGACTGATAAAGGGCTGGTGGATGTCTCAAAACAGACGATTGTAGGTCTGTCTGGCGAAGAATAGGAACACGAATGCCACGAATTAAACGAATAGCACAAATATAAAGTGTATAATGAGACTGTTGACAAACCTATTTGCGTTTCGTCGTCGGTTGTCATGCTGAACTTGTTTCAGCATCTCATTAGACCCTGAAACGAGTTCAGGGTGACATTTTTGGGACTTTATCAACAGTCTCAATCTGTGGCTTTTACCCTCCTTGATTAACCCCTACGGGATAACTGGTTGTCCGCCAGACCCAGTGGGTTCGGCTGGATAACTCCCTGTGGGGCTAACAGCCACTAAGCGAGGCGTAGCCGGTATTAGGGTCTCCGTAAATTACAATCTTTTCTTCCTTTGCCAGCCAGCCCATTGACTCACGGAATGGGTAGTCCAGCAAGTTGGTCTTCACTCTTATCTCTGGTATGGGGATTGGGCCATTTGACTTGAGGCAGTTATAAATCTCTCTGGCGGCTAAGCCAATCTCCCATTTGGTATCTCTCGCGGGCGGCAGGGTTACTGGCAGTCTGCCGGCCTGCCCGTCCGTCAGGCGGGTCTGCGACCTTCCCGCTCCGCCGCCGCCTTTGGCGAGCCTCGCCCTGCTGGGCGGGAGGCGGAGACGAGGCGAGTGCGCCTTTGCGGTGCATCTTATCCCATTTTCCGAAAACCCTGCCCTATTAGAGCCGGTTAAACACAGCGACCCGAAGGGGCGGTGTGTTATTACCGGGTCTTATCCCGACTTGTAGTGAGCATAGCGAACCTATGACCATCGGGGCAGCCCGCTTAAATCCTTGTCCCGCCCCGAAATCCTTCGGGGTCGGGAAGGACATTCCCGCCATGGTGTGTGTCCCACGAGATAATGTTTCTG
>JASEHY010000202.1 GCA_030018555.1 Planctomycetota bacterium | reverse complement strand
GGACAAGGACAAGCGATATAAATTTGTGTATGGTGATATAAGAGATACCCGTCTGGTAAATCGTCTGATGTCCGGGTATCCTGATGTGGTGGTCAATTTTGCTGCAGAGTCGCATGTGGACAGAAGTCTTTATAAGCCGGCTGATTTCTTGAGCACCAATATTTTCGGCACACAGGTTCTGTTAGAATCTGCCCGTTCACACCATATCAAACGATTCATCCAGATTTCCACTGATGAGGTGTATGGTTCATTGGGACCGAAAACCCCTGCCTTTACAGAAGGACATCCGCTTGACCCGAGCAGTCCCTATTCGGCAAGCAAGTCAGGCGCAGACCTGCTGGTCAAATCATACGAGAAAACCTTTGGCTATAAAGCGATTATCACACGTAGTAGCAATAATTACGGACAATACCAGTTCCCTGAAAAACTGATTCCACTCTTTATTACCAATGCCATAGCGAACAACCCTCTACCCCTTTATGGAGATGGGCTTAATATTCGTGATTGGCTCTATGTTGAAGATAACTGCCGGGCGATTGCTCTCGTGATACGTAAAGGCACGCCCGGAGAGATATATAACATCGGCGGCAATAATGAAAGAACCAATCTTTATATAACCAGAATTATTCTTAAACTCTTGAATAAACCATTATCTTTGATAAAATATGTCAGAGACCGTCCGGGTCACGACCGCCGATACGCTGTTAATATAACTAAAATCAGGAAACAACTGGGCTGGCAACCGCAATATAAATTTGAAGAAGGCATCAAGAAAACTGTCCTGTGGTATCTGAATAACGAGGAGTGGTGGAAGCAGGTAAAGACTGGAGAATACAGGGGGTTTTATCGGAGACATTATAAGGAACACAAATGCCGATAAGTACACCGCCACAGAAATAAGGGACCATTAATTACCCTCTCCCTTGATGGGAGAGGGTAGGGTGCCCGCTCCGCCGAGAGGAGCGAGGCGAGAGGGTGAAAATCAATCATTCCCCCTCACCTTAATCCTCTCCCACGAGGGGAGAGGAAACTGATTTTGGTACCTTACTTATGTGGTGCTGTACTAAGAAAAGGAGATTTTATGCCACAGATTTCACAGATTATTAGGTATAAGAAGATTTGTCTATTATTAACCGTCTTGATTATTGCGGCAGCACCATTTTCTTGCTCGCAGGTAAAGAAAGACTCTACTGAAACACTTTTACCTAAAGACGTTACTAAAACACTTTCACCTAAAGACTCTACTGAAACACTTTCACCTGAGGAAATCACCAAGAACATCAAGTCGTATCAATCCGTTGTTGAGAAAATCAGGGGCTTACAATTTAAGAGTGATGTTACCTGCAAGATTCAATCCCTTGATGAATTCAGAGAATATGTGAAAACTAAAATAGATGAATCTTTTACTAAAGAGGGTAAATGGGTGCAGTTGGCACTATCTAAATTAGGATTAATACCATCTGATTATAACCTGCGTAAAGGTCTGGAAGATGCGGTGGTAAGCCAGGCAGCCGCTTACTACTCCCCTGAGACAAAATGCTTCTATTTATTAAAGTCAAACCAACCTGCGTTAGAAGTATATGTTACTATAATACACGAACTCACCCACGCCCTCCAGGACCAATACTACAATTTAGATAAACTTATTAAACAGATATCTAATGATGAGGATAAGGGAATGGCATTCAAATATCTGATAGAAGGCGAAGCCACATATGTGATGACTATTGCGATGCTGGAGAAAATGGGGATGACTTTCACCACGGCTGATAATCCAGTCCTTGATATGTCTTTTGAACGGTATAAGATGTTGGGACGAAAGGAGATGCTGGAGCAAACAGCTATTAAAGCCCAGGGTTATAAGGAAATCAATCCTGAATTATATGAAACAACTATAAAACTCAATGACCTTCCACCCTATATTTTCTGGTCGCTTATTGCTCCTTACTATCGTGGTGCTTATTCTATCCATAAACTAGTAACCCTTGATGCCAAACAAAGAAACTGGAAAGCCGTTGATGAACTCTACAAGAATCTACCTTCATCATCAGAGCAGATGATACATATTACCAAACTTAAAGACCCCCGTGATGACCCTTCCGAGATAGCCCAAATACCTCCTCCTGATGGTTGGACTACTCTTTATACGAATTCTCTCGGCGAATTTGGCTTCTGGGTCCTGTATGACCTCTATTGTCCTGACAATGCTTCTAAATCCTCAAAGGGCTGGGACGGTGATAAATATTTTCTCTTCCAGCATAATAAAACTGAAGAGGTCGCTTTATCACTATCTACGGTATGGGATTCAGATAAGGACGCCCGCGAGTCATTTGAGGCATATCAGAGTGTGATGAGCAGAAAATATCCCAATTCCGAGATGAAGAAAGAAAAAGACAAAGATGGCACAGAAAGGGTTATCTACGATTTCTCGGAGCAGGCCGTCCAGTCCGGGACGACACAGACAGGCAAGAAACAGGCAATTTTAACCCTCAAGAATAATACCTGGATTTCTGTAGAGGATTTACCACGTTAGAGCCAGTTTGAGCGTAGCGAATTACTGGCTCTTATCCTGAGTCCCAGAGGGCGAAGGGTTAAAAGCATCCCATATGGAAAAACCAGAAGAATCCGAACAGGTCTTAGTACCACCCCGCCCCGATAAAATCGGGGCTCCCCCATCTAATCTTAAAGATATAGAAAACCTCTTTGTGGGGTTAGCAAGAAATAAGGGTTCAGACCTCCATCTCAAATCCGGCTTAAAACCTATCTACAGAATTGCTACCGCACTCTATGAAATCGGTAACAGGGCTCTGAATAAGGAAGATATTAAGAGAATAACCTATGAGATATTGACCGATGAGCAAAGGAAATGTTTTGAGACCCATAACAACCTTGATTTTGCCTATAGTATTGAAAGGGTTGGTAGATTC
>JASEHY010000201.1 GCA_030018555.1 Planctomycetota bacterium | reverse complement strand
GGGATGCCGCCCCCTTCGGGGGCGAGCCTCGCCCTGCTGGGCGGGGGAAAGGAATAGTATTGTTGGACCCCTTAAGTAAGAAAGAAGAGATGGAAGGACTCCAGAGAAATATCGCTCTTGAGGTATCACTATTCGCCCAGAGGTCAGATATGAATGAGGAGATAAAAAGATTGGGTTCGCATATCCAGGAATTTTCTAATACCTTAAATAAAGATGGTGTGATGGGTAAAAAACTGGAATTCATCGCACAGGAAATGTTGAGAGAAATAAATACTATTGGAAACAAATCAAATGATACAGATATTACTTATTCAGTAATCGCTCTCAAGGAAGAAGTAGATAAAATAAAAGAGCAGGTGCAGAATATTGAGTAAAAAGCGAATTTTGGTTATTTCAGGTCCGTCAGGAGTAGGCAAAACAACGCTCTGCGACCATCTTATTCGTAAGGAGCATACTGTTAAACCCTGTGTTACCGCAACAAGCCGTTCGCCCAGACCAGGCGAAAAACACGGTAAGGATTATTTCTTCCTGACTAAAAAAGAGTTCAAGGATGGTATAAAAAGAGGGAAATTTGTTGAGTTCACCACGCTTTTTGGTAATTATTACGGGACTCCTGTTGAGTCGCTCCGAGCAGTATTTGATGAGGGTAAATACCCCCTGTTAAAGATTGATGTTAAAGGAGCAAGAAATCTAAAGAACAAGGGTTATAAGGGAGTCTATATTTTTATACTACCACCTGATGAGGAAACGTTAAAACACCGTTTGATACAACGGAAAAGCAAGGAATCAAAGGAGGAAATAAAGAAAAGATTAAGCCGTGCAAAAAGAGAAATGACTTATCGTAAGGATTACGATTTTGAGGTGGTCAATGACAAAATTCCCAGAGCGGTTAGACAAATACAGGATATTACAAGAGAACATCTGTGCTAAGTGTGAGCCCCGTTAGAAATGACAGTACCGATGGTAATAAGAATAAACAAACTGTTACTGAATCACAGTAAGCGAACATTTCTAACGGGGCGAGTAACAATATAGTCCCGCCCCGATGTAACATCTGGGCGGGGTTAAGAGCCAGTAACTGGCGCCGATGGCGCCATAACTGGCTCTAAAAAAGGAGACTGAGAAAAAAGTATGATAGAGCCAATAGACAAAAAGATTGAAGCGGCGGCAGATAAAGTAGGTGGAAGACTAAGATTATGTGCTATTCTTGTTCAGCGTCTGAGAGAACTCCGCAGGGCAGGGTTGAAACAGAATAAACACTTTTATTCAATAATAGAACCACTACTGGATGAGATTATTGAAGATAAACTGGTCATAGAAGAACCCAAACAGCATAAGAAATGAAGCCACAGATTACACAGATTAAGAAGGTTATAAATAATATCTGGGAGGGGAAGGAAATTGGCATCGGTGTTACCGGCAGTATTGCCTGCTATAAGGCAGGTGAGATAGTGTCTTCTCTTTACCAGAGCGGATGTCGGGTAACGGTCTTGATGACCAAGTCAAGCACAAAGTTTGTCTCTCCTTTGACATTCCAAACACTCTCACATAACAGGGTGCTAACCGATTTGTTTGATGAGCAATATGAGTTTGACCCTCAGCATATTGCTCTTGCACAGAGACTGGACTTATTATTAATCGCACCGGCAAGTGCGAACATTATAGGTAAAATCGCATCAGGTATTGCTGACGACATTCTTTCCACTCTGGTAATGTCAATAAAACCTTCAAAAGTAATTATTGCACCGGCAATGAATGAGAAGATGTATCTCAATCCGATAGTTCAGAGAAATATTACATTCCTGAAAAAAGCCGGCTATCGTTTTATTGAACCGGAAAAGGGGCAACTCGCCTGTGGGACAGGAATTGGTAGATTACCTTCTCCTGATAAGATTATAAAATATCTTGCCCCGATATTCCCAGTGGGCAGGCATCGGGATAAGAGCCAGTAACCCTTCGCTATGCTTGGTAGCCACCATCCTGTGAAGGACAGGGTAAACTTCTGCGGGACTAACTGGCTCTAACAAAGATAATATGAGGATTCTCATAACAGCCGGACCTACTTATGAATATATAGACCGTATTCGTTATCTTTCTAACGGCTCATCAGGGAAAATGGGCTATGCGTTAGCAGGCATCGCCCAACAGAAAGGAGATAAAGTCATCCTCGTCTCAGGTCCTACCTCTCTTACGCCACCACGAGGTGTAAAATTTATACGAGTCGTTTCTGCTCATCAGATGTATCGGGTAGTAAGAAGGCACTATCCCGGAGTGGATGCGGTAATTATGGCAGCAGCGGTAAGCGATTTTACCCCGAGTCGCTATTTTACCGGCAAGATAAAAAGAGCAGGACGCGAAATTACCTTGAAACTTGCACCGACCGTTGACATTCTTAAAGAGTTAGGGAGAAGAAAAGGGAAGCATTGCTTAATTGGGTTTGCCCTTGAAGTAAGTAATGGTAGAAAAAACGCCCTGAAGAAACTCTATCATAAAAATCTGGATTATGTGGTTCTTAACTCACCTACTGCTATGGGTAACGATAACTCCACAGTTGAGATATATAATAAAAATGGATTAGTCAGACGAATGGAGAATACTTCTAAAAAGCAAATAAGCAGATTTATAATTGATTTGCTAACAAGAAAGAGGAGGTCTATATGCTGTGTCCAAAATGTAATAAGGCGATAAGCCCTGAATATGGACAGAATAAATGCCCATATTGTGGAGAGCCGCTCAGTGTAGAAGAAGGACTTAAACCACCTTCTTCTGAATCATATCAACCCCCTCCTACTCCTTCCTCGTCAAACCAGCCATTATGGGATAACGAAGGGCTTTTCTTTACCAGACTCTTTAATACTTGGAAGCAATCTACTTTTTATCCCGGTACTTTCTTCCGTGCCATACCTACCTCCACCGGTATTGGTAGACCCCTTTTGTATGCGATAATTATTGGTTTTATTGG